>JBDLJE010000001.1:0-120275 GCA_039714575.1 Campylobacterota bacterium
AAGATCGGTAAGCAAGAGCTAGACACTCCATTGGCGTTTACTGAGCGTTGGAATGCAATTCCAAATACTTTCAATGCAGCGGTTGCATTAAACAACTCTATTGACGACTTGACGTTGGCAATGGCTTATGTTGGTCAGACAAATACTGGTATCGCTGCCGATCCTGATGCTGATGCTGATGCTGCAGCTGTTCTACCTGATCCTGAAACTGGTGTGACAAACAACGGTTCATGGAAAGTACAAGGTGATGTAAGTGACCAGTTCTATAGTGGTGCCGGTGCTATCGCAGCTCTATACAATAACAAGACAGTCGCAGTTAACTTTTGGGCTTACTATATCAAAAATGTACTATCTAACGGTGTAGCCGGCGACCTTCCTGCAGGAATTGACAACGGACTTAATGTTACTGCTGCATGGTTAGACGGTAGCATGAAAATCGGTGATGTTGCTAACGTAAAACTGTATGGTGCTTATGTTGGTCATGATGATTCAATTAATGAGCCAGGCAAAACGGTAGCTGGGATCACTGGCGATGCTACAATGGCAGGTGCATTAAGTGCAGATGCTACTTTCGGCGGCTGGACAATTTTTGCTGCGGCGTCAACAGTTACAGAGGGTGACCTTCCGGTAGCAAATACGGCGACGGGCTTTAAGAAAACAAAACTTCCAACTGCGGGTGTTTACACAGATGGTCTTTATGTTGGTCAACCGGGTTCAACGGCTGTTAAACTTAAAGCTTCTGGTAAAGTAGCTTCAACTGGTATTACTCTTCAAGGTGTTTACAACATGAACAGTGGTGAAGACGGTGAAGCAATGGGTATCAATGCTGGTGCTGTAAACACTGCAGTTAACACAAACTACAGTGGTGTAGGTTTTGCTGCTCAAACTCTTGAAACTACAGAGGTTGATCTTATCGTATCTCAAAAACTAGGCGTGTGGAATAACAAACTTATTATCATGCACCGTGGATTTGCAGACACTGCTACAGATGATGCAAAAGGTGGACAATACGTTCGTCTTGTAACTTCTGTAAACTTCTAAACACTGTTTAGATAACTTTCACTCCCAGGCAGCTGCCTGGGAGTACTAAATCCTCACCCTTTACTTCCCTTTTTTTACAATAATTTACTATTTTTATGTACAATCTATCAGAATCTTAACGATCATTTTCAGCACGATTGAAATGTACCTTTAAGAGACAAATCTTTACAAAGTCAGGCCGATGAAAAACTTATATATAACACTTACTATTTTGTTTCTAACCCTAGTTTTAGCAGGGTGC
Organism: Campylobacterota bacterium; assembly: GCA_039714575.1. GTDB lineage: Bacteria > Campylobacterota > Campylobacteria > Campylobacterales > Sulfurimonadaceae > Sulfonitrofixus. Next base: position 1,283 of record JBDLJE010000001.1, read on the forward strand.
TCAAAAGCACCGTTTAAAGAGCAGGAACCGCTTAAAAATGCCGCTTTGGTCTATGTCTATGTTGCAACGGATGACGGGGTGAACGACAGTGACAGAAACCCATATTACAAAGTGGGCTTTAACGGAAAAAACGTTAAGGATGGAATGCTGGTCAATGAGTATATGGTATTCAACTTAAAGCCGGAGACAGTTACGGTTTCTACGACAAGAGCAAACATCGAGAAACAGGAGTTGATACTTCAACTCAAAGCGGGTGAAATACGTTATCTTAAAGTGCAGAGTTTTTCAGATGACTTTGGCAAGTTTTCGTTCATAGAGGTGAGCAGTGAGGTTGGTTTAAAAGAGATCACTAAGACCAGAACGGCTGTCGAAGACAAGAAAGAGGCCGGCTACATCGATGTACTTATTGAGAGTATAAGCAGTGATGAAGAGCAAAATGCGGTAATAGTAAAAGAAGATGTCACTGAAAAAGAGACGGCAGAAAGTGCGCAAAGTAATGCGGATGAACTGGAACGTCTTTTTGAGCTAAAAGAGAAAGGCGCCATCTCCCAAGAAGAGTATGAGACGCTTAAAGCTAAAGTCATCAACAAACAATAACTTCATAACGGCTCTAAGTATTTTAGGGTCGCTTAATCTACGTCAACAATTCCAAACCAACTTTCGCGTATAATTATCTATCATTAATAATTAGCTATGATTGCAAAAATCGAACCGTTATAGAGGTTTTAAAAACTATGAACAAATTAATAGACAGTTACGGCAGAGAAGTCAACTACCTTCGTGTCTCAGTGACAGAGCGCTGTAACTTTAGATGCCAGTACTGCATGCCCGAAAAGCCGTTTTCGTGGAAGCCTAAAGAGAACCTGCTCAACTTTGAAGATATGTTCGAATTTATGAAAGTGTGTATTGACGAGGGGATCAACAAGATCCGCATCACCGGCGGTGAGCCGCTGCTTCGTGAAGACCTGGACAAGTTCATCAAGATGATCTACGATTATGAACCGACCATCGATCTGGCCATGACAACGAATGCTTTTCTTCTTAAAGGGACGGCACAAAAGCTAAAAAAGGCAGGTCTTAAACGCATCAATGTCTCAATCGACTCTCTTATCCCGGCTGTTGCTGAGAAGATCGCACAAAAAGATGTACTGGAAAATGTGCTTGAGGGCGTGGATGAAGCGTTAAAGGTCGGCCTGAAAGTCAAAGTCAACATGGTGCCGATGAAAGGGGTGAACGAAAACGAGATCATCGATGTTCTGGAGTACTGCAGAGAGCGCGGTATGACAGTGCGTTTCATCGAGTACATGGAGAACGTACATGCTGCTGTGGAAATCAAAGGGATGAAGAGCGATGAGCTGTTAGCCCTGATCGGTGAGAAATACGCCTATACGGATGAAGGTCTGGAAGCGCAATCGCCATCACACTACTACTCTACAGAAGACGGTTACCGTTTCGGTATCATCGAGCCGTACAAAGATGACTTCTGTTCGACCTGTAACCGCATCCGCATCACGGCGGAGGGCGACCTTATCCCCTGCCTCTACTTTGACGAAGCGATGAGCATTCGTGAGGCTGTTCGCAAAGGCGACATTAAGACAGCTGCTGCCGTACTTAAAGAGGTCGTTAGAACCAAGCCGGAGAAAAATCGCTGGTCAGAAGATGACGGTGAGTCTTCAACAAGAGCATTTTATGAGACAGGTGGCTGATGATCTACCTTGTTGAGCATTTTTACTCGATACAAGGTGAAGGACGTTATGTAGGCGTACCCTCTCTCTTTTTACGTTTTGGCGGCTGTAACATGCGTTGTGAAGGGTTCGCCTGTTCGCAGGAAGCACCTAGCGGCAAGGTTGTTGTAGGCTGTGATACTGTCTATGCAGTTAACCGTGAAAACTTCTCTCAAAACTGGATAGAAATAGATAATGCACACCAGCTTATATCTATTTTGGACCGATATGAACTCCCGAAAAATGTTGATGTTGTCCTGACCGGCGGTGAACCGTTGATGTATGCGGAGGACCCTGTGTTTATCGCTTTTTTAGAGGCGATGGCAGAGAAAGGATATCGTGTCACTTTTGAGACGAACGGTTCCATTGCTGTCGATTTTGAGAAGTTCCCAGTTTATAAAGAGTGTGTGTTTGCCCTCTCCGTCAAACTTGAGAACAGTGGCGAGTCATATAATAAACGTATAAAACCAAACACGATCTATGCTTTAGCGACAAATGCCAAAGAGGCTTTTTTTAAATTCTCTATCGATGCTGACTCTATCGATATCGGTCTTGACGAACAGATCGAAGAGATCATTGCCCATGCTCCAGACACTCAGGTCTACTGCATGCCTGTCGGCGGCTCAAAGACTGAAGTTGAGCGCAATGCGGAGCCGCTTATTGAGTATTGCAAGGTTAAGGGTTATACCTATTCTGATCGCTTGCATATACGTATATGGGATGAAGTGCATGGTGTTTAAGAAATGAGCGTGATATAATTCATCTATGATAATCAGAAAACAGTTTAAATTTGAAAATGCCCATATAGTCAGAGGCTGCAGTTCCGAGCGTTGTAGAGCTTCACTTCACGGTCACTCATACATCATTGAGATACTTTTTGAATCCAACTTTTTGGACAATGGTCAGATGGTCTACGACTTTGGTCTGATGAAACAGAACATGAAAGATCTCATCGACAGTTTTGATCATGCTGTCACGCTGTGGGATGGTGATGACCAAGAGTATGTAAGTGACATGAAAAAGCACTCTGAGCGCTGGGTGCAGCTTCCGGTCTCACCTTCGGCTGAACAGTTCTCACGCGTCATCTTCATCATGATAAATGAGCTTTTGAAACTCACCTCGATGGTCAACGGTGAAAAGAGGGTCAAACTTAACAGCGTCATCGTGCATGAGACGGCGACAGGGTATGCGCAAGGTTTTGAAGAGGATGCCTACTCGGAGTTGATGGGGAATATTGATCTTAATGAGGTCATCTTCAGTGATGGGGTACGTGCAGACTGGCGTGAGGCTGAGTTGTGGGAGAAGATAATAAAAGGTGAGATGTTCATTAATCCTGAAACGGTTTAATATTTTTTTTGTCACTTTCCGTCATTATGAAACTTTATTGACTTCTCCTTTTCCTTTTTTACTCGCAAAAAACGAAACCAAAAAGCGCTCGTGACGGCTTTACCCGAGGGCATTTCCTTTGGTCACACATCGGTAGCTACCGACTACTTTCCTTCCAGTCGTTCTTTCGCTAAAAACGACAAAACTCCCTACGGTCAGACAATGCCGTTTTTTTAACGCTCTTTCTCTTCTTACAGTCAACGCTGCAGATGCCACGAAAAGAGCCAAGCGGTAACGCATTGTTTAAATTTAAAAGCTAAAGCTTTTGACTTAGTTGGAATATTGTCGACTAATTACTGCGTCTTGGTACAGTGACTGAAGCCGGAGGGGTTTCGTGACTCCGAGTATTTGATACTTTTAACAGTAACTGTACCCGTAATAGCTCTTCTTCTTTTTCGTTAGGTTTTCTTCTTGAGCTAGCAAGAAGAAAAAGTGACATACTATTGATATGAAGTAATTAAAAAAGTCACATTAATCATAAAAATAACTGTTATCCAAGAAAAGAAGTAACTATTTCGTAAAGAGAGATTTCTTCTCCGCAGAGTTAAAACTAAACCGAGTAGGAATAACCTTGACGGCTGCACCAGCCTCTAGTTCACTAACTTCCGCATCTACAAAGATCAAAGCATTACCCTTGGCAAGCGGCGAGACCATTCCCGGTGCATATTTGTCACAGACCAAGAAACTCTCACCGTCAAAATAACCGGGTACTAAAGTATTGCGTCCAGGACGTGATATATAGGGCAGTTTGAGTTTAGCATTGATCGTGGAGAGATATTTCTCTTTGACAGCAGAAAGGGCATTGATGGTACTTTGTCCAAAGATCTCAAAGATGAGTGCTGCTGCCAGCGGATTGCCGGGCAGGTTCAAGACATACGTGCTGCCTATCCGCCCAAAGGTAGTGGGTTTACCGGGTTTGATCTCGATCTTTTCAAAAATGCAGCTATAGTCAAAAGCACTGAAGGCCTCTTTGGTATAGTCTGCATCACCGACGCTGACACCGCCGGAGGTAATAATAAGATCAGAGTCCAGTGCAGATTCGATGTGCTTATGAATACACTCCAAGTCATCGACAGCCGTGCCGATAAACTGCACTTCACAGCCGAGTTCCTGACAGCGTGCCATGATCGTCGGGGTGTTGGTGTTGTAGAGTTGATATTCTGTTACCTGCTCGAAATGCATCTTAAGCTCACTGCCCGAAGCGAACAGAGCAATACGGGGCTTTTTATAGACCTTGACCTGGGAGATGCCCTGAGAGGCCAGTAGGGTGATGTGATGGGCATGAAGACGTTCGCCTCTCTCCAGCAGAAGGTCACCGCTTTCAATGTCTTCACCGGTCAGGCGGATGTGTTGAGCCGCCCTGATGTTTTCAGGCATGACGACCATATCACCATCTGCAGTCGTCTCTTCGACAGGGACAACTGCTTCGCAACCGTGGGGAATACGTGCCCCCGTCATGATCTTGACGCAGTTTCTGTCTTGGAGTTTGATCTCCTCTTTGTCACCGGCAAAGATCGTATGCGCACAATCCAGTGTTTTACCTGCATCGTCTGCTTTCACCGCGTAGCCGTCCATAGCAGAGTTGTCAAACGGGGGAAGGTTGTGTGCAGCAACAATCTCTTCAGCCAGGACATGCCCCAGAGCCAGCTCGATAGGCAGTAGCTGCTGCGATTTGGGTTTGACGTGTTCAAAAATAAGTGAGAGTGCCTCGTCAACAGTTACAGCCATGAAGATCCTTATATAGGTAGTAGAATGATTATAGAAGAAAGAGTGTAAAAATAAGGTTAGTAAAGAGCATGGTGCACTATGCGTGAGCACACGGCTGACGTGAACTTAGTGTTAACGTAGTTTATGGGACTTTGTTCCAGAAACGTAAAAATAGTAATGATATAGAAGAAATAGTGTAAAATCTTGGTTATGAATGATATGTATGATATGAGTTTGACACTGCACTCTTGGAGCGTGTTGATATTGTTAGCTGTTTTTGTTGCCTCCTTGATCCAACTACAGCGTGCAGATGCTGTTTTACCCTATCTAAAAAAGATGCGAATACAGACACCAGTTATTATGATGGTGATGTTTGCGCCTATCTTTACTGGTATTGTGATGATGGCGGCTAAACATCTGAGCTTTACTGTCCCCAACATAGTGATGATCGTACTTTCGATAACATTGATCTATTTTGAGATAAAACGCTCTAAACCTCTTAGGTTTGAGAGTATTGTTAAAGAGGGTGCTTTTGAGAAGTATAAGATAGGTGCAAAAAATATCCTGGTCGGTGAGATAGCGATCATCGTTTTGATCAGTATCTGGATGTATCTTCTGTGAGATTTCTTTTCGATGATGACGCCGGAAAAGAGCGCCTCTCTCTAAAAGGTGAATCATTTAAATACATCATCAAAGTACGACGTCATCAGGTTGGTGATGAACTCGGGTTTCGTCAAAAAGAGTCCAGTGAGATGCTTTACCGTTATAAGATCGTAGGTATCGATGGAAGAAGTGCTGCATTAGAGTTGATAAGTGCAGAAGATGAAGAGGTGACTGGCTTAAGACGACTGCACATCGGCTGGTGTGTGGTCGATAGTAAATCGGTTGAAAAAGTACTTCCGCTCTTAAATGAACTGGGTGTTTCAAAGATAACGTTCATCTACTGCGACCGCTCACAAAAGAACTTTAAACCCGACCTTAAGCGTTATGAACGCATCTTGGAGAGCTCCATGCAGCAGTGCGGCCGCAGTGATATGATGGTTTTTGATGAGGTAAAAAACATTGAAACCTTTGTCCGGCAGAACCCGCAGACAGTCGTATTTGATTTTTGTGATGAGATCTTGGAAGACGGCAGCGATATCGATACTGTCCTCATCGGCAGTGAAGGCGGTCTCAGCAAGGCTGAACGTGAGCTTTTACAAAACCAGAGAATCGTCCGTCTTGGCACTCCGATGATACTGCGTTCTGAAACGGCAGCTACAGCGATCGCTTCAAAAATCTTGCTTTGACTAGGGTTTTTAGAGGTGCCCTTGTTAAATTAAACAAATTTCGATACAATACGCGTTCTTAAAATCCGCACCCGTACGGATTCTAAAAATATACCGTGACTACGTACACGACGTGGCACAAAAGGCAAAACAATGAAAAAAGAGATTCATCCAACATCAGTTGAATGTGCTGTATCTTGTGCATGTGGTAACGAGTTTGTTACTAAAAGTACAAAACCTGAACTACGTGTTGACATCTGTAATGAGTGTCACCCGTTCTTCACAGGTTCTGAGAAGGTCGTAGATACTGCCGGACGTATTGAGAAATTCAAAGCACGTTACGCGAAATAATCCAGGAGTAAGCCTTGCTTACCCTTGTTCCCACTCCCATCGGCAACATCGGCGATATCTCGCTGCGCGCCATGGAAGCCCTCTCTAAAGCAGATATCCTACTCTGTGAAGACACCCGAGTCACCAAAAAACTTCTTAACATCCTAGATACACGTTATAACCTTGAACGTCGTGATCAAGAGTTTATCTCCCTGCATTCGCATAACGAAACATATTTTGTTGAAAAACTGGTCCCCTCTTTTTTTGAGCAAAATATTGTTTATGTGAGTGATGCCGGGATGCCGGGTATCAGTGACCCGGGTCAGACCCTTGTACGGTACTGTATTGATAACGCCGTTGAGTACGATGTTCTACCGGGTGCGAATGCTGTATTGACCGCTTTTGTAGCGAGTGGTTTTGTCGAGACCCAGATGCTTTTCTTCGGATTTTTGGCCCATAAGGGTGCTGAACGCAGCAACGGACTTCAAGAAGCACTGTTTAACGGATACACAACGGTGCTGTATGAAGCGCCGCACCGTCTGGCAAAACTGCTGGATGAGTTGAGCTTAGAGGTCCCGGAACGTCGTCTGTTCCTGGCCAAAGAGTTGACAAAAAAATACCAGACCTATCTGCATGGAACGGCAAGTGAGATCAAAGAGCAGCTTTTGGGGCAGATAAAAGGGGAGTGGGTCGTGGTCATCGAGGCTGGTGATACGCGTTACTCTACGATGAGCGAGCGTGACATTTTGGCGTTTGACCTGCCTAAGAAGGTGGCTTCCAAGTTGATAGCCAAGATTACGGGAGAGAGTCCGAAAGCCTGTTACCAACGGCTGTTGGATGAAGAAAAATAACCTCCTCTCTTTAATAAGTCCACTTTTTGTTATAGGATTTACAAACTTTTTATATTTCTCAATCAATCTTTATTGACCATCCTTTCTTTTTTTACGCCGCAAAAAAAAGAAACAAAAAAAGCTCCCGTGGACGGCTTCAGGGTCGACGGCTGTCGACTACCATCCTTACACTCGTTCCCTCACTAAAAACGACAAACTCCCTACGCTCAGACAATGCCGTTTTCTTAACGCTCATCTCTCCTTCCAGTCTGCCTTGCAGATGCCACGGACAATTCAAACGGTAACGCATCTATTTGAATGTAAAAGCTTGCGCTTTTGACTTAGCTGGAGTATTGTCTATTAATAGCTACGTCTTGGTACAGTTATTGAAGCCGGAGGGGTTTCGTGACTCCAAATATATGATACTTTTTACAGTAACTGTACCCGTCATAGCTCTTCTTCTTTTTCGTTAGGTTTTCTTCTTGAGCTAGCAAGAAGAAAAAGTGACAAACCTCTATTCAAAGACATTCAAAATAAATTTAAAAGTCAACAAAATAGATAATATTGAAGGAAGTTAATTCAGCAAAATAAACGCCAAAATAAGAGCAAAACAGAGCCCATTAACCCTACATTACATAATATCAAGCATTTTTTGGCTAAAATCGCTCCATGTTAATTTATGGCAAACAACCGGTTTATTACCTTCTTGAGAAGTATCCTAACCGCATTGAGACCCTCTACCTGGCGAAAGAGCTGGAAAAAAAAGAGTACTCACGTCTTATGCGAATGGGTGTTACTATCAAACGTATACCACCTGAGGCAGCCCAGAAAATGGCCAAAAGTGGAAATCACCAAGGTTTCTTAGCAGATATCGATGGTGTTGAGGTGAAAAGTCTGGACGCTCTTCGCACAAAACCGTTTCTTGTGGTCTTGAGCGGTGTTACAGACATCGGTAACATTGGGGCAATTGTCCGTAGTGCTTACGCCTTGGGTGTTGACGGTATCATTGTCTGCGGTATGAAACACCTTAACCTTGAGGGCGTTGTCCGCAGTTCATCAGGTGCTATTTTTGACCTGCCTATCTGTGTTGTCAACAATGTTCAAGATGTTATCAATGAACTTAAAACCTCCGGCACCTATCTTTACGGTGCTGTGATGGACGGTGAAGATATTAACGAAGCCAACATCACTTACAAAAGAGCTTTGATCCTGGGTAACGAGTCTGAAGGACTTACCAACAGAGTGATCTCAAAGCTTGATTATCCGGTCAGCATCAAGATGGCACACGGCTTTGATTCGCTGAACGTAAGTGCTGCGGGAGCAATTTTAATGGATAGGATGCGTTAGATATGGAAGGATTCAAGAAACTACAAGAAATTGGCAGCGATGAGATCGTTTCTGCAACACATATTCCGGCTATTCATATTGAGAAAATATTGAATAAAGAGTTTGAAAATTTCCAAAAACCACAGTTTTTTGGTTTTATCTCTATTTTAGAACGTGAATATAAGATCGATCTTTCCGAGCTTAAACAAGAATTTCTTTTTATAAGAGCAGAAGAGGCCCCGCAAGAGGCAAGTTTTGATGTTGCAGATAACAGTTCAAAACTGTCAGAAAACAGAAAACCACTTTCACAAAACAAAAATGTCATGTATGGGGCAGCTGCCGCTTTTGTCGCCATCATACTGATCGTTTTGAGCAGCATGATCGACTTCTCTCCATCAAAAGAGCAGAAGATCGAGATCAACAATACGGCGATCGACCAGGCAAAAAAGAACTTGAATATTGAGCCTGTTCATGTTATGAATGTTGAAGAGATGATGCGAAACAATGTGATCGAATCTGCTGAGCACGGGCAGGATGTGCAAGAGGCGAATATCTCGACAGTCAAAGATGAAACAGTACAAGAGAGTGCACCGGTAGAAGCTGTGCAGGCAGAGGTCGATACCTTGGAGCCGGTAAGCAGTACAGAGCCGATGATGCCGCTCTATCTTCGTATTGTTCCCAGAGGCAAACTTTGGTTAGGGATCATCAATGCAGAGACGCATCGCCGCAGGGTAGAGACGATCACTGAACCGCTTATACTGGACGCTGAAAAAAGCTGGTTGATCTTTACCGGTTATGGCCACCTTAGTATGGATTGCGGTGATACAACAACGAAGTATCGTGAAAACAACAAGCTTCTCTTTTTATACGAAGGCGGTATCTGCCAACGAATTGACGAAGAAGAGTTCAAAGCACGAAACAAGGGCAAATTGTGGTAAAGAAGCTGTTAGCAGCGGTTCTTTTTACGGTTTCTCTTTTTGGCAGTGAAGCAGTGACCTGGGGCGTTGACGAGAACAATGCCTCGACACAGCAGGAGCAGCTAGAAGAGAAAGAACCATTGACGAGAGAAGAGCTTCTTGATGAGAAGATCATCTCTTTCATCGGTGAAGAGTCTTATGAGATGAACAAGGATTACATTCACATAAACTTTAAAAGAGTCGATAGCTTTTATATCAAAGAGCGTATCAATGTTGTAAAAGTTGTTGAGACCTTGGAGGAGAATGGCCTGCTGCACCTCTTTTTTGAAGAGCCGCAGCAGTATGAGATGACATTTCACTCTACGGGAGACCCTCTCTTCTTTGTCAAGTTGATGGGCGACACCCTTCGTGATATCGGCTATTACCGTTATGTGACGAAAGAGTCTACTAATGACGAGAGCGGCTTTGAGTGGAAGATCTCTCTTGAAGCTGAGTATGTGACAGACCCGGTACTGCTGCGTAAAGAGCTTGCTACCCGCGGATGTGAAATCATTGATATTGTACGTAATTCGGCAACGGACTGGCACTACAACATCGACACCTCAAAAGCGCACCTTAAAGCGTTCGCGCTTAAAAGCGGCAAGACAAAGAAGTATAAACGTCTTCAGTATGCCAAATGGCTTGATGTCGCCCACATAAAGTCCATAAAGATCAAAAGTCACAGAGCAAATTTCTGGCACCCGTATATTGCACTTTATGACAGCTCGTTACGCCTGTTGAAAGTGATCAAACAAGATAAAGAGACAAAGAATTTTACTTTAACACTGCCCGAAGAGACTCGCTACATTAGAGTCAGCGACCTTTATACAATTACCAATATTAGATATGGACTAGTGTTTAGTCCTTCTGGAAAAAGATAGGAGAAAATATGTTCGATGAGATAGAGTTTGACCGCATTAAGAGACTGCCAAAGTATGTTTTTGCAGAGGTAAACGACCTTAAGATGGCAGAGCGCCGTGCCGGTGCGGATGTTATCGATTTTTCAATGGGTAACCCGGATGGTGATACCCCTGAGCATATTCGTGAGAAGCTTGTAGAGTCAGCACAGAAGACAAAGACACATGGTTATTCAACGTCTAAGGGTATTCCTAAGCTGTTGATGGCGATCTCTGACTGGTACAAGAGACGTTATGACTGTGATCTTGACCCGATGACAGAGACAGTTGCGACGATGGGAAGTAAAGAGGGGTATGCGCACCTCTGTTACGCTATTACCAACCCGGGCGATGTGGCGGTTGTTCCTGATCCGACGTATCCGATCCACAGTTACGCCTTTATCTTAGCGGGTGGTAACGTTGTCAAGTTTGGTCTGGAGTTTGATGAAGACTACAAGATCGATGAAGATAAGTTCCTGGACGATCTTGCACGTGTCTTTAAAGAGAGCTCTCCACGTCCTAAATATGTCTTGGTCAACTTCCCGCATAACCCGACGACTGCAACGGTGACGTTAGATTTCTATGCACGTCTTGTCGCGATGGCAAAAAAAGAGCGTTTTTACATTATCTCTGATATCGCTTATGGTGACATCACTTTTGATGGTTATAAAACACCTTCTATCATGCAGATCGAAGGGGCTAAAGATGTAGCGGTTGAGTCGTTTACCCTCTCTAAAAGTTACAATATGGCCGGTTGGCGTGTCGGTTTCTTCGTGGGTAACAAAAAACTTATCGGCGCACTTCAGAAGATCAAGTCATGGTTGGATTACGGAATGTTCACACCGATTCAAGTCGCGGCTACTGTTGCACTTAACGGCGATCAGCAGTGTGTACGAGATATTACGGACAAATATGACCATCGTCAGGATGTGCTTATTGAAGCCTTTGGCCGAGCAGGCTGGAAGATCAGACGTAACCAGGCGAGTATGTTCGTCTGGGCAAAGATCCCTGAGTGTGTCGAGCACTTGGGTTCACTGGAGTTCTCAAAACGCCTTTTGGTCGAAGCTCAGGTGGCTGTAGCGCCGGGTATCGGTTTCGGTGAGTATGGTGAGAACTATGTGCGTATCGCCTTGATCGAAAATGATAACCGTATTCGCCAGGCCGCGCGTAATATCAAAGAGTTTTTAAAACAGTTTCAAGAGGGTGAGAAGTAATGCTAAAAGTTGGTGTAATAGGTGTTGGTACTGTTGGGACTTCAGTTGTTAAGATCTTAAATGACAACAGAGAGATGATCACGGCCCGTGCTGGCCGCGAAGTGATTGTCACATCAGGTGTTGTTAAAAACCTCTCTAAAGATCGCGGTTTGGATATTAAACTCTCTGATAACCCGTATGACATCGTAAACGATCCTGAGATCGATGTCGTTGTGGAACTTATGGGCGGGGTTGAAGAGCCGTTTGAAGTCGTTAAGACAGCGCTGCAAAACGGTAAAGCAGTGGTGACGGCTAACAAAGCACTTCTTGCTTACCACCGTTATGAACTTCAGGATATTGCTAAAGACCTTCCTTTTGAATATGAGGCGAGTGTTGCCGGCGGTATCCCTATCATCAATGCCCTTCGTGACGGTCTTTCAGCTAACCACATCGAGTCGATGATGGGTATCTTGAACGGTACCTGTAACTATATGATGACCAAGATGACGGATGAGGGTGTTGCGTATGATGCCATCTTGAAAGAGTCTCAAGAGTTGGGTTATGCTGAGGCTGATCCGACCTTTGATGTCGGTGGTTTTGATGCGGCACATAAACTGCTGATCCTGGCTTCTATCGCCTATGGTATCGATGCTAAACCGGAAGATATCCTGATCGAGGGGATCGACAATGTCACTCAAGATGATATCGCCTTTGCCAAGGAGTTCGGTTATGCGGTGAAACTTCTTGGTATCGCTAAGCGTGACGGTGATGAAGTAGAGCTTCGTGTTCATGCTGCACTGATATCTAAAGATGAGATGATCGCGAAGATTGACGGTGTTATGAACGGTATCAGCGTAGTCGGTGACAAAGTCGGTGAGACACTCTATTATGGTCCGGGTGCCGGTGGTGATGCAACAGCAAGTGCTGTTGTGGCAAACATCATCGATATCGCACGTTCAGGTAAGTCTGCACCGATGTTGGGTTTTGACAAGCCGCTTGAAAACGGGCTCTCTCTTAAAAATAGAGATGAGATCAACTCAAAGTATTATCTGCGTTTCAGTGTTATTGATAAGCCGGGTGTTCTTGCCGAGATCACAAAGCTCTTTGGTGAACACAACATCTCTATAGAGACTATTTTACAGCGTCCATCTGACTCAGATTCGGTCAATTTACTTCTTTCTACACACATGGCGGTTGAACGTAATATTCAAGATGTTATCGCAGCGAGTGAAAAACTTGATTTTGTGACGTCAAAACCGGTAATGATCCGTATCGTTTAAAAAGATACAGCTTCGGTGCAATTTGTACTGGAGTTCACCTCTCGACGCACATTAGTGCGCCTTCGGATTCACATCCGGCACAACTTACACCAAATCTGAAACTTTTATAAGGGTTATTTTAAAACGTTTGAGAAAAACTCTTACAAAATAATTAATCCCATCCCAATTACATACACTTTCAAACTTATTAAGTCGTGACACTGTAAACTAGCTTGCTAAAATAGTGAACAGTACAATTGCTGATTTTATTGTTTACTATTTTAATCACAGAACTAGGCAGAACCATGGAAACTATTGATAGCGTATGTACATATTGTGGGGTTGGATGCGACATTGCAGCTAATGTTGAAGACAATAAGATCGTAAAGATCTTTGCTCATCCTGATGGGGTTGTATCGCAAGGTAAACTCTGTATCAAGGGTAAGTACGGCTATGACTTTGTATCTGCTGATGATAGATTGCGTATTCCTCGTATTCGCAAAAGCTTTTTAGACAAAAATCCAGCTATTAAAGAGGCAGTTGCTTCCACTTTGGTTGACTTGGATGAGACCTGGTATGAGACAGACCTTGATGCTGCGACTACTGCCTGTGCTATGAAGATGAAAGAGACGCAAAAGAACTACGGCCGCAAGTCGATCTGTTCTATTGGCGGGGCTAGAAGTTCTTGTGAAAGTGCTTATCTTTTCCAAAAATTCACTCGTCATACTCTGAACTCTCCTCATGTTGACAACTGTGCCAGAGTCTGTCACTCTCCGTCACTGAGTGGTATGAAAGTAACCATAGGTGAGGGCGCTGCCACAAATCCATACAGTGATATTTACAATGCAGAGTTTATGATAGTTATCGGCTCTAATACAACCGAAGCGCATCCTATCATTGCAAACCGTATCATCGATGTTGCTCGCGAGCATGACAACTTAGCCGTTTTTGACGTTCGTGAGATCAAGCTTCACCGTTTCTCAAAATACAAGGCGATCATGCCGCATGAAGCAAATCTTTTAACGCTTAATATGATTGCGTATGTGATCATGGATGAAGAGCTTTATGATGAGAGTTTTATAGCAGACAGAACGGCAGGTTTTGACGACTTCAGAGAGAAGATCATGAATGACCCTTACGCTAATCCTGACTATTATAACGGGGTTGAGGGGTATGAGTACCTATCAAAAATGATAAGAAAAGTAGCTCGCGAGTATGCGCTTAAAAAGTCTATGATCTTCTGGGGACTTGGGGTCACTGAACATATAGATGGCTCGTATGCTGTTATGGCGATGGTTCACCTTGCACTTATGACGGGAAATGTAGGAAAATCCGGTACCGGGCTTATGCCTCTTCGTGGTCAAAACAACGTTCAAGGGACTTGTGATATGGGAATGCTTCCATATTTTGCACCGGATTATCAAGAGCCTAAAGAGGTTGGTCTTATGACGCCTCAGCTAGTTGATGAGATGCTTGAAGATAGAGTGAAAGTTGTTCTCAACATCGGTGAAGATCTGACGCATATCCATCCAAATCTTAACAAAGTCGACCGTGCATTTGAGAAGCTTGATATGATCTTTGTTCAAGAGCTCTTTATGACTGATATCGCAAATCGTGCTGACATCGTAGTTGGCGTTAAATCTGCATATGAGAAAACCGGTGTTTATGTAAACGCAATGAGAAGACTTCACCTTTCGCAGCCTCTTGTAGAATCAGACCTGCCGGATGACTGGGAAGTACTTAAACTCCTTGACAATAAGATGGGTGGAGATGCTGACTATCAATCTTCTAAAGAGGTATGGGAAGAGGTTCAAAAAGTAGCTTACAGACGTTTTAGCGGTGCTGATTATCATAGACTTGAAAAACATCGTAAACGTGGACTACAGTGGCCGGTACATACAGAAGACACTCCTATACTTCATCAGCTTGACTTCCGTACCGATGATGGTCTTGGGCATTTCAAATACAACCAGTACAGACTTCGCGGTATGATCAAAGAGATCATGGAGAAAAAACTTACGGGCTATCATCTAAGTACTGGAAGAACTTTGGCACACTATAACAATGCCGCTCAGACATCACGCAGTGAGAACCTGATGAAACGTTATGACGAAGATGTTCTGTTGGTATGTGAAGAGGACGCGGCAGACTTTACAACCGAAAGAGTGATCCTTAGAAGTGAATTTGGCGAGACAACACCGCTTACGATCAAGATCACCGACAAAGTACAGCCGAAAACACTCTTCTCTACCTTCCATCACGCGAAATCCAGGATCAATGCTCTTTTCGGTGATGCCAGCGATGAGGTTATCTTGACGGCGGCGTTTAAGACGATAAAAGTCGAGATTATCCCGGTCTAGTACGATGAGCAGAGAAGTCGGAAACAGAGGTGAAGACCGTGCCTGTGTCTACCTGCGGGAGCAGGGCTTTACTATTGTAGATCGCAATGTATACAGCAGGTTCGGTGAGATCGATATCATCGCGATGAAAGATGAGGTCTTGCACTTCATCGAGGTTAAGAGTGCCTATGACTATGACATTGCCGTCCAAAATATAACCCCAAAAAAGATGCACAGGTTTTTGCAGACAGTAGCCAGTTATCAAAAAAAACATCACTTAGATATTACCCACTGTGTTGATGCTGTCATCGTTACACCTGATGATGTCACTTTGATCGAAAATATCACGCTCTAAAGCCACTCTTTAATAAAGCTTAAAAAAATAAGATAGTTGGTGTCATTATTGAACACTGTTTTTAAATAAGATAAAATTACTCCGATTTATATCTCAGAAAGTAACATATTACTGTTTTGCAACAAAAATAAATAGTAATCAAATGATAAATTAACTGATTACGAGATATAATAATTTTTATAAATTCATAACAAGAGGTAATCTTATGGCTAAATATATTGAAGCAACAGCTGCAGACTTTGACGCAACAATCGCTGAAGGCGTAACAATGGTAGACTTTTGGGCACCATGGTGTGGGCCTTGTCGTATGATCGCTCCAGTAGTTGAGGAACTTGCTGAAGAGTTTGACGGTAAAGCTAAGATCGTAAAAGTGAACACTGACGAAGAGCAGGACATCGCTGTTAAATACGGTGTTCGTTCTATTCCGACTATCATCTTCTTTAAAGACGGTGAGCAGGTAGATACTATGGTAGGTGCAGCTTCTAAAGATGCATTTGCAGCAAAGATCAACGGTCTTTTATAAAAAGTTCTAGCTTCGGCGCATCTTGCGTCGAAGTTCACCGCTCGGTGTACAAATGTACGCTGTCGGGTTCACTTCCACACAATCTACACCAAATCTAAAACTTTTCCCACACAGGACTTACTTATCATCGCTTCCGCTCAATAATGTATTTATTGCAACTTTTTAGAAAAAAGACATTCTTTATTTAATCTTACCAAACCACTTTACAAAGTGACTCTTTAGTAGTAAACGGGTATTATTTTACCAATAAATACATCTCTATTTTTCAAGGAAATAATTATGTTAGATTGTGCAATTATTGGTGGCGGACCGGCAGGTTTAACGGCTGGTCTTTATACTACACGCGGTGGTTTGGCGAATGTAACAATGTTTGAAAAAGGGATGCCCGGCGGTCAGATCACGGGCAGTTCTGAGATCGAAAACTACCCTGGTGTGACAGGTGAGATCACAGGTATGGACTTGATGATGCCGTGGCCTGAGCAGTGTCAGCGTTTTGGACTGAAACATGACATGGTCGAAGTGCTGAAAGTCGAGCATAATGATGACGGTACATTCACGATCCATAAGGGTAATGGTGAAAGCGAAGATGCACTGTCTGTCATTATCGGTACGGGTTCAACACCGAAACGTGTCGGTTTCAGAGGTGAAGATGAGCTTTTTGGAAAAGGTGTCTCGACATGTGCGACATGTGACGGTTTTTTCTATAAAGGCAAAGAGGTTGTTGTTATCGGTGGCGGTGATACGGCTCTGGAAGAGGCTGTTTATTTGGCTAATATCTGTTCAAAAGTCTATGTCGTACATCGCCGTGAAGAGTTTAGAGCAGCGCCAAATACGATCAAGCGCGCGCAAGAGACAGAGAATATCGAGTTTGTTCTCAACGCGACACCGGAAGAAGTGTACGGTGATGCGATGGGTGTGACAGGCATTAAAGTGAACACACCTGAAGGTATTAGGGACATCCAGGTACCGGGTGTCTTTACGTTCGTCGGTATGAACGTTAACAATGGTGTTCTGAAAAAAGAGGATGGCACATTTATCTGTGATGTGAATGAGGCAGGCGAGGTGATCGTTGATCTTCGTATGAAGACATCAACCCCGGGTCTGTATGCAGCGGGTGACATTCGTATCGATGCACCGAAGCAGGTTGTTGCGGCAGCCGGTGATGGTGCTGTTGCCGGTGTGAATGTTATACATTACGTTGACAGCGTAAAAAACAAATAGAGAGAAGCAGATGATTAAAGCAGGTGTATATGGGGCTAGCGGACGTGTTGGCCGTCTTTTGATTGATGATATTGCTAAAACAGATGGTATCGAAGTAAGTGTCATTCATGTTCGTAAAGAGTTGAACTTTGCTTTGGCTGACGGTATTACAGTAACAAACGATGCCGCGGCATTTTTAGACAAATGTGACATTGTCATTGACTTTTCACTGCCGGAAGCGGCGCAGACACTTTTTGAAGAGGCTTTGAAAAACCCGAAACCTATTGTCTCAGGAACAACAGGTTTTGACACACACCAGCTTAATCTTCTTAAGACGGTCAGTGAGCAGATGCCGGTACTCCATGCGACAAATATGTCACTGGGTGTGGCGATGTTGAGCAAGCTTGTCAACACGGCAGCACAAAAACTTGAGGGCTTCGATATCGAAGTGGTCGAGATGCACCACCGTCATAAAAAAGATGCACCAAGCGGAACAGCGCTGACCCTGGCTGAGTCAGCAGCGGCTGGTCGCGGACTGGACCTTGACCGTGTGCGTGTAAGCGGTCGTAACGGTAACATCGGCGAACGTACAGAAGATGAGATCGCAGTGATGGCGCTTCGCGGCGGGGACATCGTCGGCCGTCATACGGTCGGTTTTTACAACGACGGTGAGTTCATCGAGCTTAACCACACAGCAACAAGTCGCAACACCTTCTCCAAGGGCGCGATCCGTGCGGCACAGTGGCTAGTGTCAAAAGAGAGCGGTCTCTACAGTATCGCTGACTGTTTAGAATTATAAGAGGAAGATCATGCGCGAAAGTTTAAATGAAAAATGTGCTGTAGTTGGTATTTTTAATAACGAAGAGGCTTCTAAGTTAGCGTACTTCTCACTTCATGCTATGCAGCACCGCGGACAAGAGGCAGCAGGTATCAGTTCGGGTGACGGCAAGCGTCTTCACACCATCAAAGATCGCGGCCTTGTGACACAGGTCTTTGATGAAGGGAAGCTAGAGACTCTTAAAGGGCATATGGCGATCGGCCATACACGTTACTCTACAGCAGGTGATGACTCGATCCTGGATGCACAGCCGGTACATGCCAACTACGACCTTGGACAGCTCTCTATCGTCCATAACGGCAACTTGACCAACCATCAAGAAGTGCGTCAAGAGCTTATAAAACAGGGTGCGATCTTCCAGAGCTCAATGGACACGGAGAACCTTATTCATCTGATCGCCAGAAGTGAGAAAGAGAAGCTGAAAGATCGTATTATTGATGCTGTTAAAAAGATCGAGGGTGCATTTTCACTTGTCTTTTTGAGCCGCAGCAAGATGTTCGCGATGCGTGACCGTTTCGGTTTCCGTCCGCTTAGTCTTGGCCGTATCGGTGATGGCTATGTGGTCGCTTCTGAGACCTGTGCATTTGACCTTATCGGTGCAGAGTACATCCGTGAAGTCGAACCGGGTGAGATGTTGATCTTTGAAAAAGACAAAGAGCCTCAGTCTATTAAAGTCTATGAAGCAACACCAAAACACTGTATCTTCGAGTTTGTCTATTTTGCACGTCCTGACTCTCAGGTCTACGGACAAAATGTCTATCAAAACCGTAAGACTATGGGTATTGAACTGGCGAAAGAGCAGCCGGTTGAGGCCGATATGGTCGTACCTGTCCCTGATGGCGGTGTTCCGGCAGCAATAGGCTACTCTCAAGAGAGCGGTATCCCTTACGAGATGGGGATCATGCGCAACCACTACATCGGTCGTACGTTTATTGAGCCTACGCAGGAGATGCGTGACCTGAAAGTGAAGATGAAACTTTCACCGATCACTGAGCTTATCAAAGGCAAACGTATTATCATTATCGATGACTCTATCGTTCGCGGTACGACGTCACGCCGTATTATCAGAATGCTAAAAGAGGCGGGAGCAGCAGAGGTGCACATGCGTATCTCCAGCCCTCCGACGACGGACCCATGTTACTATGGGGTTGATACACCGGACAAAGACAAACTGATCGCAGCAAACATGAAAACAGAGGAGATCTGTGAATATATCGGTGCAGACTCTCTGGCGTACCTGAGTACAGATGCATTAATGCGCAGTGTCAGTTCTGATCGTGAAAATTACTGTACAGCCTGTTTCACCGGCGAATATATCGTTTAATAAGTCAAGTATTTGAAAACAGAACAGATCTACACTTTTGGTACCTACCTGCGCAATACGTTTGGTGAAAAAGTGTACAAAGTCGGCATTAACATCTCGGGGTTTACCTGCCCGAACATTGACGGTACAGTCGCCAAAGGGGGTTGTACCTTTTGTGAGAACGACTCTTTCAGTGCCAGTACGGATGAGGTTAAAGAGCTAAAAGGCTTTTACCTCAATATAGAGTCAAAAGAGAACCCATACCTTGAAAAACAGCTGCTTCAGCTCCAGATGCAGTTTGACACGCTTAGTGCAAGACTGCGCGAAGAGTATGGAGCTCAGAAGTTCTTGGTCTATTTTCAGTCTTTTACCAACACGTATGCCCCGTTTGAGACCTTGAAAGCACTCTATGACAAGGCGCTCTCTTTTGAGAATGTCGTTGGTTTGAGTATCGGTACCCGTTCAGACTCCATTACGGATGAGACATTAGACTACTTGTCAGAACTGGCGAAAGGTAAAGAGATCTGGATCGAGTTCGGTATTCAGTCGATCTATGATGAGACACTTGAGCGCATCAATCGCGGTCACGATTCTCAGAATGTCAAAGAGTGGATCATTAAGTCAAAAGAGGCCGGTCTTCATGTCTGCGGTCACCTTATCTTCGGCCTGCCGGGAGAAGACAAAGAGATGATGCTGGAGACAGCTAAAGAGGCGTATGAGTGGGGCATAGACTCGGTAAAGTACCACTCTCTTTATGTTGTAAAAAGAACAGCACTGGCTAACGAGTATGCACGCGGCGAATTCAGACCGATCAGTGAAGAGGATTACCTTGATGTCCTGGTACAGGCACTGAAGATGAAGCCAAAACATATCAGCGTACAGCGTATGACAGCGGGGATCGATGACGACAGCCTGATCTCACCGGACTGGTGCCGTGATAAAAACAAGCAGATCCGAAACATTAATAAAGCACTTAAAGAGGTTGGATTGAAATACTAGCTTTTGCTTAGGTGCTTTGTCATCTTTTTATAACGCTTTCCCTAAAACAACCTGAAGATCCCCACAATTGTACTAATCAATAACTAATCACATTTCAGCTAAAATCCCAACCAATATATAAAGATTAGGAATGCCCATTATGGATGCAGCAAAAACTATCTGGATGAACGGCGAGTTTATCCCTTGGGATGACGCTAAGACCCACGTACTCTCGCACACCCTTCACTATGGAAACGGTGTTATCGAGGGGACAAAAGCCTATAAAACTGAGAGGGGGTATGCGATCTTTCGTCTAAATGACCATACCAAACGTCTTTTAGAGTCAGCTAAGATGACACTTATAAATGTCCCTTATACGGTAGAAGAGCTAAACGAAGCGCAGATAGAACTGGTACGTCAAAATGAGTTTGAAGGCGATAATGTCTACATTCGTCCTTTTGCTTTTCTCGGTTATGGTGTTATGGGTGTTTATCATAAAAAGGCACCTGTAGAGACAGTACTTGCTGCCTGGGAGTGGGGCGCTTATCTTGGAGAAGAGGGTCTTAAACGCGGTATCCGCCTTAAGATCTCTTCGATCAACCGTCCTTCTAACACATCAAACATGGGTAAGGCAAAGGCGACAGCGAACTACCTGAACTCGCAGATGGCAAAATATGAAGCGATAGAGTGCGGTTATGACGAAGGTCTTCTTCTTGATGACCAAGGCTATGTTGCAGAAGCAACAGGTGCAGCCTTCTTTATGATCCGTGACGGTAAGTTGATTACGCCGCCAAGTGACAATGCCTTAGAGTCAATTACACAGAAGATGGTTATCGAACTGGCAACAGACATGGGTATCGAAGTGGTACGTCGCCGTATTACACGCGAAGAGCTCTACATCGCTGACGAAGCATTTCTAACAGGAACAGCAGTAGAGGTTACGCCTATATCTGAGATCGATGGGCGTATCATCGGTGAAGGTTTACGCGGGCCGATCACCGAGAAGATCCAGAGCACCTATTTTGACATGGTCTTTGGCCGTATTGAAAAATACGATCACTACTTGACATATGTTTAACATGCAGAAAAATACAACAGAAAACGGAGTCACAATGGCATCAGATATGAACGATTACTTTAACAAGAAAAAAGGTGGCGGCGGAAGCGGCTCTAACAATAACAACAACGGATTCAATGTGCCTAAAGCACCGAAGATGGACTTTAACTTTGGCGGCGGCAAAGCGGGGCTGCTCTACTTTATCGGTGGTATCATCCTTCTTTTAGTCCTGGCAAAACCGTTTGTGGTCATCACAGAGGGTGAACGCGGTATTTTAGCGACTAACGGTAAGTACGAATCACAAGCACTTCTACCGGGTCTACACTTCATTATGCCTGTCATTCAAAAGGTCTATATTGTCGATACAAAAGTACGTATCATCAACTATGCAAGCCGTATTGAACGTACTGCTTCAGGTGGAGAAGGTATCGAGATCAAACCGGCGATTACAGTTCTTGACAAACGTGGTCTTCCTGTAAGTATTGAGCTGACAGTACAGTACCGCCTGAATTCAGAATTTGCAGCGCAGACGATCTCTAACTGGGGCTTTACCTGGGAAGAGAAGATCATTAACCCGGTTGTTCGTGATGTTGTTCGTAATGTTGTTGGTAAGTATGAGGCAGAGGCGCTTCCTACCGAGCGTAATGCGATTGCTGATGCGATTGAGGTAGGTATGCGAAAAAGTATTACTAGTCTTAAAAATACACCGGCTGAACTTCAGTCTGTACAGCTTCGTGAGATCGTTCTTCCTACGAAAGTAAAAGAGCAGATCGAACGTGTTCAACTGGCTAAACAGCAGGTTCAACAGGCAGAACAAGAGGTTCAAAAAGCGAAGCAAGATGCGATCAAGCGTGCTGAAAAAGAGCGTGGTGAGGCGAATGCGATCAAGATCGCTGCTGAAGGTAAGGCATCTGCGATTAGAATTGAAGCAGAGGCGCAAGCTAAAGCAAACAAAGTTATCTCGGCGTCACTTACTACGAAACTTATCCAGCTTGAGCAGATCAAGATACAAGGTAAGTTCAATGAAGCTCTTACTGTTAACAAAGATGCGAAGATCTTCTTGACACCTGGTGGGTCTACTCCTAATATCTGGGTAGATACTAAGAGTGCCAAACAGCAAGCCAGTCTTCACTAGTAACTGTTCCACCTCTCCATCATTCCGGGCTTGACCCGGAATTCACAACTTTTTCACTCTTTTCAACTTCTTTTTCAATTAAACTTTATCGCCCTCTCTTTCCTTTTTTGTCTTGCCAAAAAACGAAACCAAAAAAGCGTCTCTGACGGCTGCGCGGTCGGTAGCTACCGACTACTTTCGCTTCAGTCGTTCCTTCCCTAAAAACCCCTAACTCACTACGTTCAAACAAAGTGATTTTCTTAACGGTCACTCTCTTCTTGCACTCAACTCTGCAGATGCTTCGAAAAGAGTCAAGTGGTAACGCATTGATTTGAATCTAAAAGCTTACGCTTTTGACTTAGGTTGAGTATTGTCGATTAATGGCTACGTCTTGGTACGGTAATTGAAGCCGGAGGGGTTTCGTGACTCAAAGAATATGATACTTTTTACTGTAACTGTACCCGCAATAGCTCTTCTTCTTTTTCGTTAGGTTTTCTTCTTGAGCTAGCAAGAAGAAAAAGTGACATACTAGTGCTTTGAAGTAATTAAAAAAGTCTAAATAACTATAAAGTTTGTGTGAAGGTATAAAGGTAGCATCTATCCAAATTGAGACTAAGAACGTCCCTTAACAACATAAACAGTATAATTCCAAGTATTAAGATATATATCTAGGAAACAACTATGGAAGAAATTTTAAATCGTGTTGATTGGGAAAAGTCAGAACTGCTGCCTGTGATCGTTCAGGATGAGACGACTAATGAAGTGTTGATGATGGCCTATATGAACAGAGAGGCACTTCAACTCTCACTTGAGACCAAGCTGGCGCACTACTTCTCCCGTACAAAACAGCGCATCTGGAAAAAAGGTGAGAGCTCTAACCACCTTCAGCATATCAGTTCGTTTATGATCGATTGCGATAACGATACTCTGCTGCTAAAGGTAAAACAGGACGGTGTAGCGTGTCATACCGGTCGAAAATCTTGCTTCTTTACAGAACTGGACTCGGGTGAAGTGACGATAGAACAGAGCGTTGATACTGACGCGATGTATGGTGTTATCGACACGCTTTACCATACGATCTTAGATCGTAAAAATGCAGACCCTGAGACCTCTTGGACAGCAAAACTTCTCTCAAAAGGCGACAATGACATCTTGAAAAAGGTCGTTGAAGAGGCCGGTGAGTTCAGCTTTGCCGTGAAAGACAAAGATGAGGATGAGGTCATCTATGAGTGTGCAGACCTGACCTACCATGTCTTGGTGGCCCTGGGGCACATGAACATCTCTCCAGACCGTGTTAAGCAGGAGCTTGCCCGTCGTTTTGGGATGAGCGGGATAACAGAAAAAGCCTCCCGAAATAAATAGTTAAAATCTAAATGTGTTGGTAGATGGCGTGTTGACCATATGTTTGGAAAAGACCTCCAGGTAACGCCAGAATGACTGGATGTTCTCTTCTGAAACACCTTCATCGGCGAGCGGACCAAGGACCTTGGCGTATAGCTCCAGCCAGACGACACGGGCTTCTGCAGTAATGCGAAAAGGTGCATGACGGCGGCCCATCTGCGGTGCACCGCGAGAGGCGTTGAAGTATGCCGGTCCGCCGCAGATCTGGATCATAAAGTCAGCCGCATGCTTTTTTGCCGCTTCAAACTCCTTGGGGTCATCGACAGGAAAGAGGTGCTTGATAGAGCTGTTTTTGAGCAGTTCATAGTGATCAGAGACGACTTTTCTGAAACGCTCTTCTCCGATCTGCTGCAGGAATTCAGGATAGGCTTTTGTGACGGGCGGTTTGTCACCTAAACGCGAAGGGGTGATGATTAAATCCATAGTTGTCCTTATGATGATTGATAGTGCGATTTTAGAGTTTACTTAGTAAAAGTGATGTTAAAAAAAAGATGTAACTATTAAATGGTAGAATTACAGTAACAAAAGAGATAGGATATATGATGCAGGCAAAAATATTTTACGGCTCAACAGAAGCAGAGACAGCGACTAGAAGCGAGCGTTTAAGCCCGTATGACAACAAAGTGGTCTCAACGGCGCCTGTTTGCGGTGCCGAAGAGACAGAAAAAGCATTATTGATTGCACAAGATGCTGCAAAAGCAGCTAAGGCATCAACCCTTTCACAGCGTTGTTCATGGCTGCTTGATGTGGCACAGAAGATGCGTGAAAACCGTGAAGATATGGCACAGACGATTACGGCCGAAGTCGGTAAGCCTATCGCCTTCGCACGTGTTGAGGTTGACCGCTGTATCGAGACAGTGACCCTTTCAGCAGAGACCATGCGAACCATGCACGGTGAGACCATCAACACGGATGCGATGCCGAGCGGTAAAAAGACGATGGCCTTTTTCAGACGTGAGCCTGTGGGTGTTGTCGCAGCTATTACACCGTTTAACTTTCCGCTTAACCTTGTTGCCCATAAACTGGCGCCTGCCTTGGTGGCAGGAAATACTGTGGTCTTGAAACCGACACCGGAAGCACCGATGACCGCATATAAATTTGCCAAGTATTTTATAGAGAGTGAATATGCGGTGAAAGATGCATTGAGTGTGGTTTACGGTGACGCCGAGGTGGGCTCTACGCTGGTTGGCTCTGATATTCCCCGTGTTATCAGCTTTACAGGTTCGGTACCTGTAGGCAACATCATCACCAAGTCAGCCGGTATTAAAAAAGTCAGTCTTGAACTTGGCGGCAATGCGGCGACCTATATCGATAAAAGTGCCGACCTTGACCTTGCGGCCAACCGTTGTGCGTTGGGTGCCTTTGTCAACTCCGGACAGGTCTGTATCTCGCTGCAGCGTATCTATGTTGATGCGACTGTCTATGATGAGTTTGCCGAGAAGATGGCGGCAGAGACAAAAAAGCTGGTTGTCGGTTCACCGTACGATGACGATACCTTTATGGGTCCGCTGATCGACGAAGAGTCTGCAAAAAGAGCGCTTGGCTGGGTTCAGTCTGCTATTGACGAAGGTGCGCGTGCCGTTACCGAGGTCAAATGTGAAGGGACGATGTTCTATCCGACTGTTATGGCAGATGTTACCGACGATATGGCGATCGTCTGCGAAGAGGTCTTCGCCCCTATCGTCTCTCTGGTCAAAGTAGAGGGTTTTGATGATGCAGCGCCTAGAATGAACAACTCACCGTACGGCCTGCAGTTCTCTATCTTTACCAATGACCTTGCGCTTACACAGCGTGCTATCGATGAGCTGGAGGCGGGCGGTATCGTCATCAATGATATGCCGACACTGCGTTTTGATATTCAGCCTTACGGCGGTGTTAAACTAAGCGGTGTCGGTCGTGAAGGTCCGAAGTTCGCTATTGAAGAGATGACAGAGATCAAATCGATCATTATGTGCTAAATGCACATTTTTATCGGATAAAGTAAGATAAATAGGATAGTGATTGCGTAAAAAGAAAGCAATTGTCTCAGCATGTCTCTTAGGTGAAACAGTGCGTTATGACGGAACCACTAAAGCCAACAATAATGTCATTGAGGCTCTAAAAGATTATGAGATCATTCCCTTCTGTCCTGAAGACCCTGTCATGGGAACGCCGCGCGAACGTATCTCCGTTATTAAAATCGATGATGACTACAAGGTCATTACGGACAGCAGTAAGATCGAAGTGACAACTGCTCTGAAACTTCAGACACAAAAGATGATACAGGCACATTCCGATGCAGACATTGTCGTCCTCAAATCCAAATCACCAAGCTGTGGTTTGGGAACGACACCGGTTCTGGATCCATCCGGCAAAGAGCTGAAAAAAGGCAATGGTGTTGCAGCAGAGCTGTTCAGTGAAAAGTTTGCAGGCAGAGTCTTCGATGAGAACAGTTTAGAATGTTAGAGTCGCTGATCGCTTTTTTACTCTCTGTTACGGAGAGTATGGGGTACTTTGGTATCTATCTTTACATGGTGATGGTAGGTACCTTTGTGCCGGTGCCGAGTGAACTTGTCTTGGTACCCGCGGGTTATTTGGCCTCTCAAGACAAGATGAGCTACTCGCTTTTACTTCTAAGCGGTTCTCTTGGAAGTTTGAGCGGTGCCCTCATCAACTACTTTTTTGCCAAACTGATCATTAAAAAGATACTTGCGCATAAAGTGACCTTTATTGACAAGGTCACCAATTTTTTCAATTCACATGGGAAGATATCGGTCTTTGTCGCGCCGCTTACACCCGGGCTTGGGCAGTATATCTCTCTGCCGGCAGGGATCTCTCATATGCCTTTTCGCTATTTCATCCCTTTTACCTACGCGGCTAACATTATCTGGGTCGGGTTTATGCTGGCTGTCGGGTATATGTTCGGTTCCAATGAGGGGGATGCACACGGTGCTGTTGTTGAAGGAAGCCTTTTTCTCTTCGGTGTGGCAATTTTAATTGCCGTTATTTATGTTGTTGTGACGTTTAGAAGAAAAAGTACATAATCGATATAATGTCGTCATAGAAAACTAATAATTATAGAATAAGGATTTTTTATGTTAGAAACAGGAACCAAAGCACCGGAGTTTTGCCTGCCGAACCAGGATGAGGTTGAGATCTGTCTGCGTGATCTTAAGGGTAAGTGGATCGTTCTCTATTTCTATCCAAAAGACAACACGCCGGGCTGCACAACACAAGCCTGCGACTTTACAGAGCAGCAGCCTGATTTTGACGGCCTTAATGCCATCATCTTGGGTGTCAGTGCTGATTCACCTAAAAAACACCAGAACTTCATCGCTAAACATGACTTGGGGATTACCTTGCTATGCGACGAAGATACCTCGATGATGCAAGAGTACGGCGTCTGGCAGCTCAAGAAGAACTACGGCAAAGAGTACATGGGTATCGTCCGTTCGACCTACATCATCAACCCTGAAGGGGAGATCGCTGCCGCATGGGAGAAGGTGCGTGTCCGTGTAAAACGTAAGAAAGACGGTGTACCTTATGAAGTTGTTCATGTTGAAGAGGTTAAAAAAGAGCTTCAATCGCTGCAAAAATAAAAGAACAAATAAATATTATTAAGGAAGTAAAGTGATCACAAAAGAACGATTAACGCACTTAAAACAGCTCGAAGCTGAATCTATACATATTTTACGAGAAGTGGCAGCAGAGTTTACTAACCCGGTAATGATGTACTCAGTCGGTAAAGATTCGTCGGTAATGCTGCATTTGGCGATGAAAGCCTTTTCTCCAAGTAAACTTCCTTTTCCCCTTTTACATGTCGATACGCTCTGGAAATTCAAAGAGATGATCGAGTTCCGTGACCAGCGTGCAAAAGACCTGGGCTTTGACCTGGTCGTTCACTCTAACCCCGAAGGTGTTGAGATGAACATCTCTCCGTTTGAACACGGTTCTAAAGTCCACACAGACATCATGAAAACCCAAGGGCTAAAACAAGCACTTAATGCCGGCGGCTATGACGCTATTATCGGTGGAGCTCGTCGTGATGAAGAGAAGTCCCGCGCTAAAGAGCGCATCTTCTCATTCCGCGACAAACACCACCGCTGGGACCCTAAGAACCAGCGTCCTGAACTCTGGAACGTTTATAACACCGCTATTCAAAAAGGCGAAAGTGTTCGTGTCTTCCCTATCAGCAACTGGACAGAACTGGACATCTGGCAGTATATCTACCTCGAAGGCATCCCTATCCCATCACTCTACTTTGCAAAAGAGCATGATGTCGTTGAGATGGACGGTGTCAAGATCATGGTCGATGATGACCGTATGCCTGAAGAGCTGCGCAAAACAGCCAAAAAAGAGATGGTGCGTTTTAGAACACTCGGCTGTTACCCGTTGACGGGTGCTATCAACTCGACAGCGACAACACTGCCGGAGATCATCAAAGAGATGCTCCTTTCAACAAGCAGTGAGCGAGAAGGCCGTGTGATCGACAAAGATCAGGAAGGTGCAATGGAGCTAAAGAAAATCGAGGGATACTTTTAATGGACATTATCAACTACCTAAAAGAACACGAAAACAAAGACATGCTCCGCTTCTTGACCTGCGGAAGCGTTGATGACGGTAAAAGTACGCTTATCGGCCGTATGCTCTATGACTCAAAG
Organism: Campylobacterota bacterium; assembly: GCA_039714575.1. Classification (GTDB taxonomy): domain Bacteria; phylum Campylobacterota; class Campylobacteria; order Campylobacterales; family Sulfurimonadaceae; genus Sulfonitrofixus. The sequence goes on from JBDLJE010000001.1 coordinate 29,906, forward strand.
ATGATCTTTGACGATCAACTGGCAGCTGCAGAGAGCGAAAGCAAGAAGTACGGTACTACCGGTGAAAAGATCGATATGGCACTGCTGGTCGACGGTCTTCAAAGTGAACGTGAGCAGGGTATCACTATTGATGTCGCATACCGCTTCTTTGCAACTGAGAACCGTAAGTTCATCATCGCAGACACACCGGGTCACGAACAGTACACCCGTAACATGGTCACAGGTGCTTCGACCGCCGATGTAGCCATTATTCTTATTGATGCGCGTAAAGGGATCTTGACACAGACACGTCGTCACAGCTTCATCGTAAGCCTTCTTGGTATCGAACATGTCATCGTAGCTATCAACAAGATGGATCTTGTAGACTTCAGCGAAGATGTCTACAAAGAGATCTCTCAAGCCTATGGCGAACTGGCAGCTGAACTTGGCATCAAAAACACGTATTACATCCCGGTAAGTGCTCTTGACGGCGACAACGTTGTTGACAAAAGTGAGAACACACCATGGTTCACAGGTAAACCAATGCTTGGTCTGCTTGACAGCATGGATGTCACTAAAGAGCAAAAAGCAGAAGACTTTAGATTCCCTGTACAGTATGTCAACCGTCCCAACCTTGACTTCAGAGGTTTCTGCGGAACAATAGCTGCCGGTAGTGTAGAAGTGGGTGATGAGATCACAGTGCTTCCTTCAGGTAAGACGACTAAAGTAAAGAGCATTATCAATGGTGGTGACATCACTGAAGCAGACCGTAGTGCTACGACACAAGGAGCCTACGCTCCAATGGCCATCACGATCACTACAGAGGATGAAGTGGACATCAGCCGTGGCGATATGATCGTTCACACTAAAAGCCTTCCTAGAGTCTCCAACAGCCTTAAGGTGATGCTGGTGTGGATGGATGACAAACCGATGGAATTGGATCGTACGTATGACATCAAACGTGCCACTTCAGTAGTCTCTGGTTCATTCGAACACATCAACTACAAGGTTGATGTCAACACCTATGAGAGAGAACAGGTCACACAGCTTGGTCTAAACGACATCGCCTCTTGCAAGATGCTCCTTACGCGTCCTATTGCGGCAGACGCTTATGAGACCAACCGTCTGACAGGCAGTTTTATCGTTGTTGATCGTATTACCAATAACACGGTCGGTGCCGGTATGATCGTCGGTGTCAGCCGACGTGACGAAGATGTGCATAAGCTGGCAGATAAGAGCTATACGGATGCAGAAAAAGCATTAAATGCCTATATCCGCTCAAACTTTCCGGAGTGGGAGTGTAAAGCAGTCTAATGTACAAAGAGACCAATAAGCGTTCTATTGTCAAAGGCATAAGCTGGCGTGTAGTAGCGACGTCAACGACCATTATTATTGTCTATGTCTTTTTTGGACGCCTGGATCTGGCTATTGCAGCGGGATTGATAGAGACTGTACTAAAGGTCGGACTTTACTGGGCACATGAACGCGCATGGTTTAAAGTACATTGGGGTAAAAAGAGGATCGAGCCGTTTAACCTTTGGTTTACAGGCTTGCCTCTCTCCGGTAAGACAACAATCGCCGATAAGGTCTATGAAGAGCTAGAAAAGCTGGATATGCCAACAGAAAGAATCGACTCTAAAGATGTTCGAGAGCTGATCCCCGACATTGGGTTCTCACGCGAGGACCGTAACCGTCACATGCACCGTATCGGTAATCTTATCCGTACGCTGCAGAAGAACTCTATCTCTACCGTTGCTTCGTTTGTCTCTCCCTACAGAGAGTCACGTAAAGCGATCCGTGAGATGGTCAACAACAACATCGTTGTCTATGTCAAAGCAGATGTCGAGACCTGTAAAGAACGTGACTACAAAGGGGCTTACGCTAAAGCGCTGAGTGGTGAGTTCAAAAACTTCCCTGGAGTGGATGATGTCTATGAAGAACCACAGCATGCTGAGATCGTCATAGACACTGAGAAGATGAGTGTTGATGAAGCAGCACAACTCATTGTAAAATATGTAAAGAAGCATTATGTCAAATAAAAACATTGTCTGGCACGATCACCATGTCACTAAAGAGGAACGCTCAAGTAACAAGAAACAAAAACCTTGTGTTCTCTGGTTTACAGGTCTAAGCGGTTCAGGTAAGTCGACAGTTGCTAATGCAGTAGAGAACAGACTTGTCGAACTGAACAAACACACCTATCTTCTTGATGGAGACAACATTCGTATGGGACTCAATAAGAGTCTGGGCTTTACAGATGAAGATCGCATTGAGAACATTAGACGGATCGGTGAGGTCTCTAAACTTTTTGTGGATGCCGGGATTATTGTGCTGTCGGCATTTATCTCTCCTTTTCAAAAAGACCGAGATACCGTGCGCGCTTTAGTGCAAGAGGGTGAGTTTATTGAAGTGTTCATCGACACGCCTTTGGAGGTCTGTGAATCACGCGACCCTAAAGGTCTGTACGCAAAAGCACGTAAGGGCGAGATCCCGAATTTCACAGGGATCAGTTCACCGTACGAAGCACCTTCACAGTCTGAGATCCACATTATCAATAACAATGTCAGTATCGAAGATGTGACAAAACAGATTATAGACTACATGGAAGAAAAAGGGTATTTGCATGCTTAACAAGATAGATTTGGAGGTTGTTGCAGCGATCGCCAAAGATGCCGGTGATGCTATTATGGAGATCTACGACAAGGACTTTCAGGTTGACTACAAAGATGACAAGTCACCGCTGACGGAAGCAGACACCAAGTCCAATGAGATCATCTGTCAGGCACTGGAAACTGCTTATCCTGAGATACCACTGCTGTCAGAAGAGAATAAAGCCGAAGAGTACGAAGTGCGTAAACACTGGGAGTACTTTTGGCTGATCGACCCTATTGACGGTACAAAAGAGTTCATCAAGAGAAACGGCGAGTTTACGGTGAACATAGCCTTGATCCATAACGATACGCCGGTACTCGGTGTTGTGTATGCTCCGGCATTGGGGGACATGTATAAGGCTAAAAAAGGCGAGGGCGCATTTAAAAATGGGCAGAAGTTACCGTTAGAGGTCAATAAAACACCTGAAAAGTCACTGCGGGTAGTTGCATCGAAGTCACATCTTTCTGAAGAGACACAGACCTTTATAGATACGCTGGCAAAAGGTACAGAGAACATTGAGCAAGTCTCAAAAGGCAGCTCTCTGAAACTGGTCATGGTAGCCGAAGGCTCTGCAGACATCTATCCTCGCCTGGCTCCGACGATGGAGTGGGACACCGGTGCGGCTGATGCGGTCGTTAGAGAGTCGGGAAAGATGACATACCAGTTTGATTCGCAAACACAAGGTTCAAAACCGGTTGTCTATAACAAAGAGGACCTTCTTAACCCATGGTTCGTAGTAAGATAATCTAATCTCCCGGTCAGGAAAATTGTATGAAGTACGAAGATAATTATAATCCGAGCATATCTGATGAAGATATGTACCGAGAGATACTGAAAGAGAAAGAGCATATCGGTTATTACACTCTCGTCGACCAGGATACTCAGGCGTTTAAAGAGTATGCCAAAGAGGTTGAACAGACCAATGTCGTTGTTGTAGGCATAGGCGGAAGTACGCTGGGCACCTACGCTATCTATAAGTTTTTAAAGTACTCCAGACAGTTAGACAAAAAGCTTCACTTTTTAGAGACGACCGACCCTATTGACATACGGTCTAAGATCGAGAGTATTGACCTGAGTGACACCCTTTTTGTCGTCATCTCAAAATCCGGTACGACGATAGAGACGGTCTCGATCTTTAAATACCTGCACGCTATCGTAAAAATAGACAAACATAACTGTGTTGTTATTACTGAAAGCGACTCTAAACTAAACCGTTATGCAGCAGCAAATGCGATACAGAGGTTTGAGATACCTAAAAATGTCGGGGGAAGGTTCTCTGTTTTCAGTGCGGTCGGCCTTCTGCCTCTAGCTATCGTCGGTATCGATATCGATGCACTGTTAGAGGGTACTAAAAGTACATATGAAGGTTTTTTCAACCAAGACGAGACCTACAGAAGGCTGGTTAAAAAAGCCAGGTTTTTCGTCGAGTATAAAAACAAGTTCAATATCAATGTTGTCTTCTCTTATTCGTCGCGTCTGGAGGGTTTTAACAAGTGGTACATACAGCTTTGGGGCGAGTCGCTTGGAAAAGTCGATATCAATGGCGTCAGACAGGGCTTGACACCGGTGGGGATCATCGGTCCGGTAGACCAGCACTCTTTTCTGCAGCTTATCGTTGAAGGCAAAAGAGACAAAACGGTCAGTGTTGTGAAGGTGGATGACTTTAACAGTGACCTGCATATTCCCGACACCGGACTTGAGGCTCTCGAAGAGCTTGAGTATTTAGACGACATTCCGTTTTCCAGCTTGATCAACATGCAGGCAGATGCGACCATAGAGGCACTCACCAACCTTCAAGATATACCGTGTGATGTCATAACGATAGACAGTGTTAACGAAAAAAGCATTGCAAGTCTGATGTATGAGTATGAACTTCTGACATCGATAGTGGCGAAGCTTATGTACATCAATGCGTATGACCAGCCGGGCGTAGAAGCGGGAAAAATTATTTTAAAGAACAAACTAAACCAAGGAGCAGCACGATGAAAGGTATTATATTAGCAGGCGGAAGCGGAACACGGCTCTATCCGATTACGAAGGGGGTAAGTAAACAACTTGTCCCTATCTATGACAAGCCGATGATCTACTATCCGCTCTCTGTTTTGATGCTGGCGGGTATCAAAGAGGTGCTGATCATATCGACTCCGCATGACCTTCCCCGTTTTGAAGAGCTTCTTGGCGATGGAAGCGACATAGGGATGAGCTTCAGCTATGTCGTTCAGCCCTCTCCGGACGGTCTTGCTCAAGCGTTTATACTCGGTGAAGAGTTTATCGGTGATGATGATGTCTGTCTTGTCCTTGGAGACAACATCTTCTACGGACACGGTCTGACGGAACTTCTTGCGGCTTCTGTCAAAAATGCACAGGATGAGAAGAACGCTACGGTCTTTGGCTACTATGTGAAAGATCCTGAGCGCTATGGAGTTGCAGAGTTTGATGAAGATGGAAGAGTCACCTCTCTTGAAGAGAAGCCGAGTGAACCAAAAAGCAATTATGCCGTCGTCGGTCTCTACTTTTATCCTAACGATGTCGTGAAAAAAGCTAAAGGCGTTCAGCCTTCGGAGCGGGGTGAACTTGAGATCACTACCTTGAATCAAGACTACCTGAGTGAAGACAGGTTGAAAGTCGAGTTGATGGGGCGCGGTTATGCGTGGCTTGACACCGGTACGCATGAGTCACTTCTGGAGGCTTCAAACTTTATACAGACTATTGAGAACCGTCAAGGTCTTAAAGTGGCCTGTATCGAAGAGATAGCGCATGAGATGGGCTATATAACCGAAGAAGACCTTCTGCAACTTGCTCAACCGCTCAAGAAAAACCAATACGGGCAGTACCTGATAAGAAGAGCCCATGAAGGGATTGTAAAACGATGAATTTCATAAGAACAGAGATCTCGGACGTCGTCATATGCGAGCCGACAGTTCACGGCGATGAGAGAGGCTATTTTGTAGAAACATTCAGAGAAGACAAGCTTGAAGAGTTTTTAGGCTATAAAATCGGCTTCTGCCAGGACAATGAGTCTAAAAGCTCTCGCGGTGTCCTTCGCGGACTTCACTATCAACTCCCGCCGTTTGCCCAGACCAAACTCGTTCGTGTCATACAGGGCCGCGTACTAGATGTAGCCGTGGACATCAGAAAAGGCAGTCCGACTTTCGGCAAGCATGTTGCTGTAGAGTTGAGTTCAGAGAACAAGAGACAGCTGCTGGTACCTCGCGGGTTCGCACATGCGTTTGTCGTACTTGAAGACGATACGGTCTTTGCATACAAAGTAGACAACTACTACTCTCCGGAGTGTGACAGAGGCATTTCCTTTAACGATGAAGCACTGGGGATCGACTGGCAAGTGCCGCATAGTGAGCTTAACCTCTCTCTAAAGGACACTAAACAGCCTAAACTTAATGAGACCAATGATCTGTTTGAGTATGGTGTAGACTATTATGCTTAATGTCCTCGTAACAGGAAGCAATGGTCAGCTGGGCTCTGAAATAAAAGAGCTGTCATCACGGTACAAAGAGTACACTTTTACTTTCAGTGACAGAGAAACTCTGGACCTGAGCAGTGAAGATGCGATCAATACCTATTTTGATGACAAGAGCTTTGATGTGATCATCAACTGTGCAGCATACACGGCGGTTGATAAAGCAGAGTCCGATAGAGAGCTTGCCTTTTCGATAAACCACAGATCGGTCGAGACTCTGGGAGAGATCGCTAAAGCCAAAAACATGACCTTGATCCATGTCTCGACCGATTATGTCTTTGACGGCCGAAACTGCAAACCTTATGTTGAGAGTGATCCTACCGACCCGCAGAGTGTTTACGGTGCAAGTAAACTGGCAGGTGAAGAAGCGCTGCTCTCCATCAACCCGAAACGTACGATCATCATCAGAACGTCATGGGTCTATTCGGCATTTGGCAATAACTTTGTCAAGACCATGCTTAGACTCGGAGGTGAACGAGATGAGCTCGGTGTCATCTTCGACCAGGTGGGGACCCCTACCTATGCGAAAGATCTTGCTGATACCATCTTGGAGATCATTCCTAAAATAGACAACGATGCCGTAGAGACCTATCACTACAGTAATGAAGGTGCCTGCTCGTGGTATGACTTCAGCAAAGCCATATTCGAACTAAGTCAGATAGAGTGCCGTGTCAACCCGATAGAGACTAAAGAGTACCCGACGCCGGCAACACGACCGCATTACAGTCTGCTCAACAAGGCTAAGATCAAAAAAGCGTATGAGATCAGCATTCCCTACTGGAAAGACAGTTTAAAAACATGTCTAAAGACCTTAGAAGAAGGAAGTTAACAGTGAAAGCAGTCGAAGAATAGATGTGTTAATGATCGGGGGAGACCCGATCATGTTAGAGAGTTAGTAGCGGTAACGCAGGTAAGCACGGATATCTTGAGCTTTGTCAACATAAAATGCGCCGTAACCTGTAGGCAAGTCAGTCAGTAATGTTGAGTCACCTGTGGTGCTTCCGAAGAAACCATTACTACCAGCATATTTATAATCGATGTAGGTATAACGGATTTGCAAACTAAACATATCATCAATAAGCGGCTCAGTGAAATACGCTTCATAAGCATCACCGCGAGCGGCAAGTTTTGAACCGATCAGAGTGTCTTCACCGTATGTCATTGCACGCCAGTATTTTGTACCTTTGTTGTACTCAAGACCCCAACGCCCCTCTTCAGAGATAAGTGAAGGAAATTGCATACCAACCCATCCTGACCAACCACGAGCAGATTCGGTTGCACCAAGCATACCTCCACCAGTATCATTTGGATCAGTAATACTTACAGCACCACTGACAAAGATGGTCGTATCATCGAGGAAGTCACTCCACTCGTCACCGATACCGCTAACAACAATATTACCGGTAAACGACTGCAGCCCGCCTACTGTTTTCATACCTTGAGACGGGTCCATCGGATTAACAGCATCAATAAGGTTGTTAGCATAGTAGTACTGTGTACCGATACTGTATTGCCCGTCATCATAAGGAACAAAGATAAAACCGACAAGGTCAATGTTTTCGTTAGCCGGCTCAACAGTAGCGTATGGTGCAGTGTTAAAGCGAGGTGCTGCATTTGTCATGCCCCGTCCGCCACAAAGCTTAGCATACATACCAATGTCTTCCCAAAGAGTAAACTTCGCACTGGCACCGTCGAACTCAACATTGATAGCATGTCCCATAGGTGACGCGGCTGTATCGTCATCACGCATATTGACCAGGTGGCCGTTTGTCGAAGGACGGCGACCGACACTGAAAGTCCAAGGGATCTCTGTACCTAGGAAGGTGTCATTTCTATAAAAGAAGTAAGCCGAACGTACACGGATGGTATCATCGTAAGCGTTTTCGTTTGTGATCCAATCAAATGTCTCATATGCGGCACCTTCCGCTCCAGAACGTTGACCATACGTTTTATTGTAAGCTAGCTGCCCTGTAAAACTCAGGTTGCTGGTTGCGGCCCAGTTCATGTTTAACCAAAGGCGGTTTGTGAAAATAGCGCTGTTCTCTTGCTTAGAACCGTCAGCCATAGTGTATTGAAGGTTGTCAACAGCCGTACGGAAATCAACACCGAACTTAAGGTGGTTACCGCTTGTACGTTTGTTAAGTTCAGTCAGCTGCTCTTCTGTCTCCTCTTCAAAGCTCTCCTCATCATCTTCGTCTTCTTCGTCATCCTCGCCCTCTTCGTCATCAGACTCTTCTGCTTCTTCTGCCTCTTCTTCGGCATCTTCAGCTTCATCGTCTTCAGGGGCTTCATCATCAGCCTCTACAGCTACAGTTTTAGCTGCTTTGACTTCAGCAAGTTCTGCTTGAAGTGCTTTCATCTCTGTTTCCATCTCTGTCATACGGTCAAACATTGATGCCGCTTGTACATTTGCTCCGGTTAGAAGTGCTGCGGCTGCAAGTGATACTAGTAATGGTTTTTTGATCATTGTTAGTTCTCCATCTTAATAGGCGGTATATGCCTGAATTATCGGACAAGATTAGCAAAAGTAATATAAAAGTATTTTGAATTATCCATAAAACGCTCATTTACCGTTCATTTGTTTTTAAAATGGCGATTAATGGACAGTTTTTAGGAATATTAGCAACAGAAAGACTGTAAAGCCATAGTATATTTGCAGGATGATCCAAGCCGGAGTTGCACTACAGCTTGGATTTAAAAGACTTTTGGTATAATTCGCGCGATTTCTCTCCACTGCGGGTTGAAAACAAAACAAGTATCAGGCCTAAAAACTAGTGTGACACTCTCTGAAATAATAGAGACTGGAGCTGGCGATACTGAAGCAAACTAGTAAAAATCTAGCGTTATTACACGCTATCAAGGAGCCTTAAATGGTAACTATGAAAGACCTATTGGAATGTGGTGTACACTTCGGACACCAGACTCGTCGCTGGAACCCGAAAATGAAAAAATATATCTTCGGTGTTCGTAAAAATATCTATATTATCGATCTTCAGAAGACGCTACGTTACTTCCGTAACACATACCAGATCGTTGTTGATGCTGCTGCTGAAGGACAGACTGTTCTTTTCGTCGGTACAAAAAAACAAGCTCGTAACTCTGTAAAAGAGGCAGCTATCAAATGTGGTATGCCATACGTTGACAACCGTTGGTTAGGTGGTATGCTTACTAACTTCCCGACAATTCAGAAGTCTATTCGTAAACTTGATGTTATCGAGCAGATGAAAGAGAATGGTCAGATGGAACTTCTTACCAAGAAAGAGCAACTGATGATGGAGCGTCAAGCGACTAAACTTGAGGCATACCTTGGTGGTATCCGTAACATGAAAGAGCTTCCGGATATGCTTTTTGTTGTTGATGCTGTTAAAGAACACATCGCTGTTAACGAAGCACGTTGTCTTAACATCCCGGTTGTTGCTCCACTGGACACTAACTGTGATCCGGACCTTATCACTTACCCGATCCCTGGTAATGATGATGCTATCCGTTCTATTCAACTTTTCTGTCGTGAGATGGCTGCTGCTATCAACGAAGGTAAAGCACTTAACGCTGATAACGCTGCAAGTGAAGAAGAGATGCCGGCAGAAGAAGTAGAAGCGACTGAAGCACCAGCTGCAGAAGAAGCTACTGAAACTAAAGAGGCGTAATCATGGCAGTTACAGCAGCACAGGTAAAAGAACTACGTCAGGCAACTGATGCACCTATGATGGATTGTAAAAAAGCGCTGACTGAGAACGATGGCGACATGGAAAAAGCGACAGAGTGGCTTAAAGAACGTGGTGTTGCCAAGTCTGCTAAAAAAGCAGATCGTGTAGCAGCAGAAGGTTCTATCGGTTTTAAAGTCGCTGCAGACTTTAAGACTGCTTCACTTGTTGAAGTAAACTCTGAGACTGACTTCGTAGCTCAAAATGACGGCTTTAAAGATCTTGTCTCTAAAACTGTTACACAAGTTTTCAACACGCAATGTGATGATGCAGTAGCACTTCGTGAGACTGAACTTGACGGTGCGGCATTTTCTGCATATTTCGATCAGGCAGTAGCCAAGATCGGTGAGAAAATCGAGTATCGTCGTCTTACGACATTGACTGCTGACGCTAACTCTGTAGTAAACGGTTACGTTCACTCTAACACCAGAATCGGTGTTATCGTTGCTATCGAGTGTGACTCTGCTAAGACTGCTGAAGCGTTAGCTCCGGTTGCTAAGCAAGTTGCAATGCACGCATCTGCGATGAAGCCTACAACACTATCTTCTAAAGATTTTGATGCAGATTTTGTAGCGGCTGAGACGAAAGGACGTATCGAAGCGATCAAGACTGAGAACGAAGAGCGCGCTCGTCTTAAAAAGCCTCTTATCAATGTTCCTGATTATATCTCTATGAGCCAGTTGACTGACGATGTTCTTGCGCAAGCAGAAGAGAAGATCAAAGCAACACTTAAAGAGCAGGGCAAACCTGAGAAGATCTGGGACAAGATCGTTCCTGGTCAACTAGCCCGTTACATCGCTGACAACACAACGCTTGACAAAGAGTTGGCACTTCTGGATCAGAACTATGTTCTTGATGATAAGATGACTGTTGCTGAAGCTGTTGCAGCTGCCGGTAAAGCGGCTGGCGGTACAGCTTCGATCTCTGCATTCGTTCGCCTTGAAGTAGGTGAAGGTCTTGAGAAAAAAGTTGATGACTTTGCTGCTGAAGTTGCAGCACAAATGGGTTAATCACCCCTCTTTTTTTCTGTTAAGAGCTTCGGCTCTTAACACCCCTTTAATAAACTCTATAATTTAAACCTATCTGATTATAATTACCCTATGAAAATACTAGAAGCAACAGCACTTTCCCATAAGTTTGAATATCCGCTTTTCAGTGATATCGATCTGGCGATAGAACCGGGTGAAACGGTGGCGATCATCGGTGAAAGCGGCAGCGGAAAGTCAACACTTTTGCATACTCTCTCAACACTGCTGGAGCCAAACGATGGTCAAGTGAAACTGCTTGACAAAGATATCTACGGACTTAAAAAGCGTGAACTTGTAGCGATGCGTCGTGATGAATTAGGTCTGATCTTTCAGTCGCACTACCTTTTTAAAGGTTTTAGTGCATATGAAAACCTGGAAGTCGCTTCGCTTTTGGCATCAGAACCGGTCGACACAGACCTTATAGAACGTCTGGGCTTGAGCGATGTCATCAACATGAAAGTAACGCAACTCTCAGGCGGGCAGCAGCAACGTATCTCTATTGCAAGGGTCTTGACCAAAAAACCGCGTATTATCTTTGCAGACGAGCCGACCGGTAACCTTGACAACAGTACCTCTTTAGAGGTGATGAAGATCTTTGAAGAGTATGTTGAAGAACACCGTGCTGCACTTGTTTTAGTAACACATAATGAAGAGTTTGCAAATCGCTGCAACAAGGTCTACCGCTTACAAAACAGAGTATTGGAACAGGTGAAATAGCTCTGGAATCTGCCGGTTTTCAGCTTGAGTGAGCGAACTTGTACGCACCTATTGATGATAATCTTCAAACCGCTCTGTAAAACGTTTTTTGATCTCTTGTGCAAAATCGATCTCCTCTCTGTTGGTCGTACAGATCACCTCTCCTATACTCCTTTTTACTACGGCTTCACTGAATGCAAGAGTGGAAAAACAGACATCGCTTTCATCTATAAGCAGAAGATTAAGTGCAAACTTTTCACTCAAGTCCCTGGAAGCAGGGAGATGGACACGGGTGTTTTTATATTTTGCAAAATAGGCGGCACTTTTGTGGTGAGTAGTGATGAGATGAAAACGGGCACCTCTTTTTATCGCTTTTTCAATACTTTTTGCCAAAGAGGGGTTCTCAAGTTCGCCGGTGACAATGGTAATGTGTTCTGCACGATCGATCTTCTTTTTAAGTGTATACATAAGGTCGCTTTTATGCTCGGGCAGAAGATAGTGTTCATTGGCGTATAGCGCTGCACAAAGATGTAGGCTGCCTACTATAATGAAGAGAAGTTGCTGCATGTTGTCATCTTTTTAATGCAGAAACCTCCTAAGTCCTAAGATGGAGAAGAGTAGATCTCAGAGCTCTACTGCATGGTTGTCAGTTATCTTTTGTTACAATGATACCATTAAATGCAAAGGTTTTTTTTAATGAATATTCTTCTTGTTAATAATGATGTTGTTGTCTCAAAGTTGGTAAAACTCAGTACCGAGAAGATAGACGGCACACTTGACATTGCGACATCGATTGATGAGATCAGGGGTGAGAACTACGACCTGCTTATCTTGGACGGCGCTCTTTTTAGCCGAGACTTTCTTGAACGCCTTAACGACAAGGTGATCTACGCACACTCTATCTATATCACGACGCGTGAAAGTGAAGGTAGTGATCTTTTCGAAAAACAGCTGTATAAGCCATTTTTGCCGACGGAGCTCCTTGTAATGCTTCTTAAAGTGGCTTCGCAGGTCAAGAAAGAGCAAGAAGAGCTCTCTCATGAGATCGTTTTCGATGACTTTGAGAAACCGTTTGTTCCGGAAGAAGAGGCTGTTGTCAGCGGGAACGATATTGAAGAAGAGATGTTTGAGCCTGAGCCGCAGTTCGAAAAGAGCAGTAAGGCAGTAATAGTGGACATGTTGCCGGAAGAGCGGGCCTTCGAGGTCAAACCTATACTGGATGATGAGATCGCCAGCAGCGAGGATGCAGTACAGATCGCTCTTGAACGTGTAGAGCAATTTGATGAGACGCTCCTGGAAAAAACTTTGTTGGACGAAGAGGAGTTTGAAATCAAGTCTCTGCTTGATGATGAGGTCAGCGATGAAGATACAGCAGCAGAGGATGCACCTGAAGATGTGCAGCAATTTGATGAGACAGTCGAGGAAGAGCTCTTGGCGGATGAGCAGGAGCTCGAAGTCAAACCTCTGCTTGATGATGAGGTCGTCAGTGGTGAGGATGAGGTAGAACAGGATGCCCTTGAACGTGTGCACCAGTTTGAGAAGATCGAAGAAGAGCCGCTGCAGGAGATCGCTGCCGATGAGGCAAGCGAAGAGGAGGTATTGGACAATATCTTCTCCGAGGAGGAGGTCTCTGAGGTGAAAGCTATTCTGGATGTACTGAGTGAGACTCCGGAGAAAGACGAGGAGCTTGTCGAAGAGGTTATACAAGAGAGTGAGCTGCCGCAAGATATCGATCAGGAGCTTGAAGCTGCTTTGCGTAACGTAAGTGCAGAGGAGCTTGAGCAGGGTGTGGACGAAGAGCTTTTGATGCAGTTTGCCGATCCAACAGAGGATCTCTCCTGGAGTGAACCGCAGCAGACGAGCCTGTCAAACAAGCCGAACCACGAGTCTATTGAGGCATTGCACACACTTCTGCAAGCGTTAGAGAACCCGCAGCTTGCCAAATCGCTTCGCGGTACGATCACCATCAATTTAACGTTCGGAGAAGATAATGAATCATGATAACGGTGCGATCCTTGTCCTGTCCGGTCCAAGCGGTGCCGGGAAATCGTCACTGATCAAAAAGATCGAAGATGAGATCGGCGCCTATTACTTCTCTATCTCGACAACAACACGTCCGATACGAGAGGGTGAAGTCGAAGGTGTCCATTATCACTTTGTGAGTAAAGAGCAGTTCGAGCATGATATTGAAGAGGAGCACTTCTTGGAGTATGCCCGTGTTCACGGAAACTACTACGGTACCTCTCTAAAACCGGTAAAAAAAGCGCTTAAAGAGGGTAAGCTTGTCATCTTCGACATCGATGTTCAGGGGCACGACGCCGTGCAAAAACGTCTTGCCGACATCACAACATCGGTCTTTGTCACAACGCCGACGCTTTGTGAACTGAAACACCGTCTGAACGCTCGCGGAACGGATGCACAGGAGATCATTGAGGGCCGCATCGAGATGGCTAAACGCGAGGTACAGCGTATCAGCGAGTATGACTACCTTGTTGTCAATGACAACCTTGATGAGGCAGCTGCGGTACTGGTCAATATTGCCAAGGCGGCAAGGATGAAGATCCCAAGTATGAAAATAAGCGAATTTGTATTAAACTGGGAAGACATCTGTTAAAAAGCCTAGCTTCAGCACATCTTGCCCTGAAGTTCACCACTCGACGCACAGCAGTGCGCTGTCGGGATCACTTAAGAACAATCTGCACTAAATCTAGGCTTTTTAAGTACTTTTCATTGAATCTACAACTTTTAAAAATTTAGAACTAGAGTAGATGAGAAATATTTTACATTGACTGAAGATATTTTTGTATCATACTGTAAAGTGTCAGCTCTGCCTCGTTTACGTCTCTGCCAAACGCCATAACGCCATCTTCATGACCCCTCATCACAAAGATACTGCTCTTAAAAGGATCTCTGTCTGTATAAAGTGATGCGATCTCGTCTGCCATCTTGGATGTTCCATACTCAGCAGTTGTTGCAAGCGTGTTGCTCTCTTTCATAAAGTTCCAAAGTGCTTTTGAGTGGATATGAATAACGCAGTTTATTTGAGGGTCGATCTGATAGATCATTGCATGGCTCAGGGCTTCGCTGCTGGGTCTGTGTCTGCCCCGTGAGATGACCTTAAAGCTTGAAAAATCGTAATCGCTGATGTAGGTATAGTAGTCGTCTGTCAGTGATGACAGCTCTCCGGTCTGTGTCGCCGTTATAAAGAAGGCGCTGCTGTTTTTCTCTCTCAGGGAGATGTTTCCATAGCCTACACCTTCAGAAACGCCTATGAGCCCAAGAGTAAATAGTCGTGAACGCAGTGCTTCAAGTGTCTTATAGTCTGAAAATTCAGGAGCAGTTTCAGTGGTGTGCTCGATGGCGTACTTAATAACACCGTCGATCATTTTAGCTCTTTTATAGCTTTTTCGTTGGCTTCAATGAGCCCGGCCTCTGTTATAAGCCCTGAGATCAGTCTCGCGGGTGTTACGTCAAAGCCGTAGTTGAGCGCTTTTGAGCCCTTTGGCGTGATACGGATCTCTTGCGGATCACCGTCACTGTCAAGCCCACGCATCATATGGACTTCATCTTCACTTCTCATCTCAATATCGATCTCTTTGACACCGTCGCAGCTCTCAAAATCAAAGGTACTGAGCGGAAGAGCGATGTAAAAAGGGATGTTGTTGTCTTTGGCAGAGAGTGCTTTTAGATACGTCCCTATCTTGTTTGCCGCATCACCGCAGCGGGTGACCCTGTCTGCTCCGGTAATGACCATGTCTACCATGTTGTGCTGCATAAGATGACCGCCCGTGTTGTCAGCAATGATGGTGTGGTCTACGCCTGCATCGAGCAGCTCCCAAGACGTCAGGTTGGCTCCCTGGTTTCGGGGACGGGTCTCATCTACCCATACATGAACGTCTATACCTCTTTTTTTGGCTTCATAGATCGGAGCGAGTGCTGTTCCGCTGTCAATGATAGCCAGCCATCCTGCGTTACAGTGGGTTAAGATGTTGATGCTTTTGAGACTTTTCTTTTTTATGATCTCTTCGATGATATCACACCCTATCTTACCGATCGTCTCGCTGCGTTTAACATCTTCGTCACATATCGCAATGGCCTCTTCTCTGGCATCATTCAGCACGTCATCACTGTTTTTTATAACACCTACCATCCTGTCAACTGCCCACATCAGGTTAACGGCAGTAGGTCGGGAAGCACGGATCTTGGATGCCTCTTGGATTATCTTGGCTCTGTCACCTTCAAACTCGCGTGCCAGCAGGTAGACGCCCATAGCCGCTACATTGCCGATAACACCGGCACCGCGAACGGTCATGTCGGAGATGGCTTCTGTAGCATCTTCACCTGTTTTTAGAACTCTTGTCAACTCTTCGTGCGGCAGGTATCTCTGGTCCAGAACTTCAAGGTCACCCTCTTCATTTAACCATAACGGTCTGTATCTTGCTCTCATTTTAAGCCTTTATCAGTTTTACGACATCATCTATAGTCAAGATGTTTTGATGCTCTTTTATAAACTTCTCACCGATCTTCAGTGCAAGTCTGTTCGCTTTTTCTCTGTCTGCAGGATCTTCAATACCGCGGATCTCTTCTACACCGGCGATGCCCAGTTGTCTTCTCATCACTTTACACCCTGCAAAGCCGACACTGTCTCGAAGCAGCTGCAGCATAAACTCTTTTTGATACGCCTCCAAGACCTCTTTTGACGCATAACCTTCAATAAACAGTGCACTCTCTTTTGTCTCATTCCAAAGAGCGATGAACATCTTAGAAAAACGGCTCCAGATCGTAGTCATTGTCTCAATGATCCACTCCTGATAAGTCCTCTCTTCATCTTGAATGTTGTGAGAGACCCAGGACATCACAAGGTTTGCTATGAGAGCACCGATATCAAACCCCATCGGTCCGACAAAAGCAAATTCCGAGTCGAATACATAGGTATCGTCTTGGTTGACCATGATAGAGCCTGTGTGCAGGTCACCATGGATAAGTGCGTCACTCTGGTTCATGAACTTATACTTCAGTTGCAGTATTTTGGTCTTGAGTTCAACGTCATCTGCGATCTTTACAGCGATATCCTCCAGCCCCGGAAGTTCAGCGTTTGTCTCATGCACCATAAACGGTGCACTGAATACAAAGTCTTGAGTGAGCTTGCAGAGTTCCGTGTTATCGATAAAGTCGGAGATCAGCCGGCTCTTGTCACTGTTAGAGAGGTAGAGTGATGATGTTTTAAAGAGAGAGTTGGCAAGATAAGAGCTGATGTGAGCAGCAAAATTCGGGTAGACGACACTCTCTATCATCCCGTGACGCATAATGATATGTTCACCAAGGTACTCCATGACGATCACGCTCATCTCTTCGTCACTATGGTAGATCTTTGGTATATGTTCACTCAGTTTTGCAAATGTCTCAAGTGAGCGGATCTCATAGGTCATTCTCTCTTTTGAGAGTGGGTAACTCTCTCCGACACAGCGCAGGTACGGTACGGCCTGTTTTACTATCAATGACTTGGAGGTGTCAGTGACAGAGGCGGCTAAAAACACAAAGTTTAGATTGCCGTCGCCTATCTCTTTGATAGTAAGCTTATCGGTGTCAAAAAAACTTTTTATTGTCGGAAGCGAGAAGAGATACTCTTGAATATTCATGGTATCTAAGATCTTGTATGACATTTCATCTCCATGTAATAGATGGTATTCAGGCGGATTATAACGCTGTTTCGTTTTACTTTAACACTTTGACTCTTCAAAATGCCTATCTGATGTCGTAGAGTTGGGAATTTTAACAACCTCTTCGATATAATCGCGTATTAAATAATGGCCTGAAACTGGGCTTTAAAAGATAGAATTATGGATGTCAGAAAAGCATTTTTACAATATTTTGAATCAAAAGGGCACGCTAAAGTAGCGAGCGCTCCACTTGTACCGGACGACGCTACACTGCTGTTTAACAATGCGGGTATGGTCCCGTTCAAGTCGATCTTTACGGGAGAGGTCCCTCGTCCTGAGAACCCGCGTGCAACCTCTTGTCAGACCTGTCTTCGTGCGGGCGGTAAACATAACGACCTTGAAAACGTCGGTCATACGGCTCGCCACCACACCTTTTTTGAGATGCTGGGCAACTTTTCGTTCGGTGACTACTTTAAAGAAGAGGCGATCGCTTATGCGTGGGAGTTTATTACCAAAGAGCTTGAACTGCCTGTAGACAAACTATGGGTTACGGTACATGACAGTGATGATGAAGCCGAAGAGATGTGGAAAAAGCATATTAGTGCTGATCGCATCATGCGTCTTGGCGATGCAGACAACTTCTGGTCTATGGGAGACACTGGTGCTTGCGGTCCATGTTCAGAGATCTTTTACGACCAAGGTGCAGAGCACTTCAATGGCCCTGAAGACAAGATGGGCGGTGAGGGCGACCGTTTCTTAGAGATCTGGAACCTTGTCTTTATGCAGTATGACCGCCAAAAAGACGGTACGCTAAAACCACTTCCTCACCCATCTATCGACACGGGTATGGGACTTGAACGTGTTATTGCTGTTAAAGAGGGTAAGTTCTCTAACTATGACTCTACGATGTTTATGCCGATGATCAACAAGGTTGAAGAGTTCACGGGTCAGAAGTATGAGTATGCAACAGGTGCTTCGTACCGCGTTATCGCTGATCATATCCGTACAGCAGTTTTCCTGCTCTCTCAAGACATCAACTTCTCGAACGAAGGGCGCGGTTATGTGCTTCGCCGTATCTTGCGCCGTGCGGTTCGTCACGGTTACCTGCTTGGTCTGCATGAAGCCTTTATGTACAAGATCGTTGACATTCTGGTCGCGCAGATGAAAGATGTCTACCCGTACCTTGCTACCAAAGCTGAAACGGTTAAGACCCAGATCCAGCTTGAAGAGGAGCGTTTTCTAAAGACGATCGCTTCGGGGATCGAGCTGTTTAATGCTGAGCTTGTGAATACCAAAGATGTATTCAGCGGCGAAGTGGCATTTAAACTTTATGACACTTTCGGTTTTCCGCTTGACCTGACAGAAGATATGCTTAAAGAGAAAGACCTCAAGCTTGACAGCGCCAAGTTCGACGTACTGATGAAAGAGCAGAGAGAACGTGCAAAAGCGGCTTGGAAAGGTTCTGGAGACGCGGCTAATTCGGGTGACTTTAAAATACTTCTTGAGAAGTTCGGTAAAAATGAGTTTGTCGGTTATGAGGGTGAAAGTAACGAAGCGAAGGTCTTGGCACTTCTCAGTGAAGACTTCAAGATCGTTGATGCGCTTCATGCGACACATACAGGTTGGGTACTTCTTGACCAAACACCATTTTATGCCGAGAGCGGTGGACAGGTCGGTGACAGCGGTGTGATCGAAGGTCATGCAGCGGTAACGGACACACGCAAGTTCTTTGATCTTAACCTCTCGCATGTTGAGGTGAAAGAGACGATCAAGACAGCTGCAAAGGTCAATGCCATAGTCGATATCAGCCGTCTAGAGATCGAAAAGCATCACTCGGCAACCCACCTTCTCCACGCTGCACTTTATGATGTACTGGGTGAGCACATCTCACAGGCCGGTTCACTGAACGATGCAGCACGTCTGCGTTTTGACTTTTCGCATCCAAAAGCGATGAGCGATGCCGAGATCGCCGAGGTTGAAGAGCAGGTCAACTACCAGATACTTCGCGGTATTGTGGCTCAGACAAAAGAGATGAGTATTGACGAAGCGAAGAACAGCGGTGCAAAAGCACAGTTTGGCGAGAAGTACGGTGACAAAGTCCGTGTTGTCAGCTTCGGTGACGCATCGGTAGAGCTTTGCGGCGGTACACACGTTGACAACACTGCCGTTATCGGGACGTTTGTCATCACTAAAGAGTCAGGTGTCTCTGCCGGTGTCCGTCGTATTGAAGCGGTCTGCGGTAATGCTGCGTACAACCTTTTCAAAGAGCAACGCCATACGCTTAAGACGGTCGCTGAAGAGGTTAAAAACCTTGATGTCCTTTTAGGTGTCAACAAACTCAAAGAGCAGGTCAAGACACTTAAAGAGGAAGTTCAAGAGGCCTTGGCCGCTTCTAAAGAGGAGCTCTCTGCTGAAGAGATCAACGGTGTAGCGGTGATCATTGAAGAGATCAAAAGCGGCGATGTTAAAACACGTATCGATGAGATCAAAAACGCACATGACAAAGTCGTAGCGATGCTCTTCCAGGTCAAAGGGGAGAAGGTCATCCTTGCGGCAGGTGTCAAAGAGGCCTCTGTCAAAGCAGGCGACTGGATCAAAAACATCGCACCGATAGTCGGCGGTGGCGGCGGCGGTCGTCCGGACTTTGCACAGGCGGGCGGCAAAGATGCGTCTAAACTTCCTGAAGCCAAAGAGGCTGCCCTAGCTTACGTAAAAGAGGAGCTTTAAGATGAGTGAACTTTTCGCGAACTACGCCAACTTCATTCTTTTTGTACATGTCTTTGCTGCTCTTTTCTGGGTAGGCGGTATGCTGGCGATCCGTTTGGCGGTTCATCCGGCTCTACAGCATATAGAAGATCCGAAAATCCGCTTGGCACGCACATTAGAGATACTCAAAAACTTTTTCTCTTACGTTATTTTTATGATCATACTGCTTTTGGCAAGTGCCGTTATTATGGCGGTAGGGCTTGGCTTTAAAGGGACGCCGCTTTACAGCATTGTCCTGGTCAAAGAGGCGATATGGGCGATCATGGTCATCGTCTTTATCATTATCTATATTCGTAGAAATCAAGCAGAAAAGCTCTTTATAGGCGGTGACCTTGGAGGAGCAAAACAGAAGCTGGCACCTATCGCGACCTACCTTATTCCTATCAACATCGCACTGGGTATCGCTGCCCTTTACTTCGGCGGCATCTTAAGAGGTTTTTAGTGTTACGCCTCTGCTCACAGTCTGAAAGCAGGGCGCTTATTTTACGCAATGCAGGTATTGACTTTATTCAATCGCCGGTCGATTATGATGAGGAACAGATCGTAGCCGACTCCCCAAAAAACTTTGTCTATCAAGCCACGGTAGGAAAATACCAAGCTGCACTTAAAACATTTGACTATAGAGAGATACCGCTGCTGGTCTCTGACACGGTGGTTACGTCTCAAGGCAAGATCCTCCGTAAAGCAAAATCGTTAGAAGATGCAAGAGCGATCCTGCAGACACAAAGCGGCAGTGTCACCTCTATCGTCACCTGCATGATCTACAAAAGTGAAAAACTTGAACTGCTCGACATCTCCTCCACCGATTATATCTTTGATACTTTCGACCCGGACGATCTCGAAGCCTATCTTGAATCAGGCGAGTGGCAGGGCAAAGCGGGCGGCTGCATGGTTGAGGGCTTTTGTAAGAAGTATATTAAACAGACTCACGGCTTTGAGACGTGCGCGATGGGATTGAGTGTCGAGGTGCTAAAAACCTTTATTTGACACAGGCAACATACTCTATTCTTTAATGTTGTATAATCAATAATAATTTTTCAAAGGATCTAATATGGAAATGGAAGCTGTCAGTGTCATCAGTATAGCGATTGTTGTTGCTGTTTTAATCATCATTATAAAAGGGATCAAGATCGTTCCCCAGTCTCGCGCTTATGTCATTGAGCGTCTGGGTAAGTACAACCGAACTATAGAGGGCGGTTTCCATGTCATCATCCCTATTGTGGATTCGGTGGCGATGGCGGTGACCAAACAAGAGCAGATCATTGACATTCCCCAGCAGAGTGTTATTACAAAAGACAACGTTAACATCAGTGTGGACGGCTTGGTCTTCATTCAGGTCGAAAATGCCAAGATGGCGGCGTATGGAGTGGTTAACTTTAAACGTGCCATTGCCAACCTTGCGACAACAAGTCTGCGTGCCGAGATCGGTCAGATGGCACTCGATGAGACACTTTCGTCCAGAGACACCCTTAACCGCAGTATTTTGACAGCACTTGATCAAGCGTCACAAAAGTGGGGTATTAAGACCATGCGTGTTGAGCTGAGAGATATCTCTGTTCCTATGGAGATCGAAGAGGCGATGAACCTTCAGATGAAAGCAGAACGTGAAAAACGTGCCATTGAACTGACAGCTACAGCTAACAAAGAGGCGACGATCCGTGAAGCTGAGGGTGAACGTCAAAAGGCCTTTTTGGAAGCAGAGGCGATAGAGCGTATGGCAGATGCAAGCAAGTATGAGCAGGAGCAGACGGCTGAAGGTCAGAAAAATGCGATGACGATGATCAACCTTGCCATGGCGAACAACCCTCAGGCCGCAGAGTTTTTACTGGCAAAAGACCGTATTGCCGCCTTTAACGAGTTGGCAAAAAATGACTCCAATGACAAGGTCGTTGTGCCGTATGAGACCACAGAGCTCATCGGTTCTCTCTCGATCTTAAAAGAGTTTATGGGCGCTAAAAAAGAGGCAGTGTAATGGAGGTCATCGACTGGGCATATCTGCTCGCCTTTGGCATCGTACTTATCGGGCTTGAGGCTCTGATCGTCTCGTTTTTTCTTATCTGGATCGGTATCGGTTTTGTCATCGTCGCACTGCTTACCTACTTTGGCGTTTTTGAGAGCGGTACTGCACAGATCGCGGTCGCAGTTTCGATCGGTCTGGTCTTGCTTCTTGCCCTGCGAAAATGGAGTATGAACCTTGTTAACAAAACACAAGACAGTACGGAGGAGAAGATCCATAAAGGCGGTGTCGGTGTCATTGACGGCGGCATGATCAGGATGGACGGCACCTACTGGCAGAGTGATGATGACTTGAGCCAGTATAAAGATGGTGACAGGGTCGAGGTACTGGACATCGTGAACAACAAGGCGAAGCTTGCCTAACAGCAGTCACTTCTACGAAAAAGAGCTAGCAGCACTCAAGCGTTCAGGACGTTACAGAGAGCGCCGTATCTTTGACGACAGCGTTGTTGACTTGGCCTCAAATGATTATCTAGGTCTGGCACACAACAAAGAGATGCTGCAAGTGACAATGAGTGATCTTAACGCCTTGGAGTCACATGCTGCAAAGGCATCGATGTTAGTGAACGGTTATACAAAAGTGCATCAAGAGTTTGAGCAGACCCTATGTGAGGCTAACGGTTTTGAAGCCGGGGTCATTCTAGGTTCCGGGTTCAATGCCAACATCGCTATGATCGAGACACTGGTACGTAAGGGTGATGCACTTTTTATGGATGAGAAGTACCACGCTTCGGGTGTTCTTGCTTCTAAGCTTATTGATGGTGAACTGCACTACTTTGCTCATAACAGTGCTGATGAGCTGGAAACGCTGTTGAAAAACTCGACAGCAAAACGTAATATTATTGCAGTAGAGGGGATCTACTCGATGGACGGCGACCTTGTGCCTCGTGAGATCATAGAGCTTGCAGACAGATATAACGCTCTTTTGATACTGGATGAAGCGCACAGCTCCGGGGTGATAGGTGAAAACTTGATGGGGATACTTGACCATTACAAGAAGGAGGTCAAACCCAACCACATCAAGATGGGAACACTGGGCAAGGCCTATGGCAGTTTTGGGGCGTACATCCTGGCTTCTGAACACATTGTCGACTTTCTTGTCAACCGTGCAAAACCCATTATCTATGCAACGGCACCTTCGCTGTTTGACACGCTTTTAGGGCATCATGCTCTGCGTTACATCCAGGAGAACACAAAAGAGTTGACAGCTGCGATCCAAGGCCGTCAAGCCATTGTAAAAGAGATCTTTGGTGTTGAGTCCGAAGGGCTGATCGTTCCGATCCTGGTGAATGACAACCGTAAAGTGATGGCCATTCAAAAAGAGCTTTTAGAGCAAAATATCTTAGTAGGAGCTATTCGCCAGCCTACGGTACCTTCGGCTATTATCCGTTTTATCGCCCGTTTAGGGTTGGACGAGAGTGAATTTAGAGAGAGCTGTATAAAAATCAAAAGTGCGATAGACACTGTAAAGCAGTCCTCGATAGGCTATTAACCTGACTTTAGATAAAATATCTACTATTTATTGGCTTTTAGGGGCGTAATGCAGATCAAAAAACTCCAGGTCTCTCTTGATGAGAAGCACTTAGTTGACATCGACTTTACGATAAAACACTCATTGGCGCTTGTCGGTCAAAGCGGCAGCGGTAAAAGTCTGACGCTCAAAGCACTGCTTGGGATGCTCCCTTCTCAGATGACATTAGACCTGGAGCTTGAGGCCGATTTTGCGTTGGAACGCGGCAAGACGGTCGCTTTTGTACCGCAGAACCCTTTTACGGCGCTTTCACCGCTGACAAAGATCAAAGATCAGTTCTTTGTTGATGCGAAGAAGATGCAGGCCTTGTGCGAGAGTGTAGATCTTGATCTGTCACTGCTGGAGCGTTTTCCGCCTGAACTCTCAGGAGGCCAGCTTCAGCGTGTGGTCATCGCGATCGCCTTGAGCGGGGAGCCGAAGCTGCTGATGCTCGATGAGCCGACGACAGCACTTGACCCGAAGACCAGAGTCGTGATCATCGAGCTGCTTAAAAAGCTGCAGCGAAGCCAGGGGTTTAAAGTTCTTTTTGTCACCCACGACATGCACTCGGCTTCGTCGCTTTGTGATGAGATCTGTGTCATAAAAGAGGGCAAGGTACAAGAGAGCGGTTTGATGGAGAGTGTGGTTGAGAACCCCTCAAGCCCCTATACACAAACATTAATTGAAGCAAGTTTTGCAAACAGGAAATTTAGAGAATGAATATAGATAAAATATTAGAGAAAAAGAAGAACCGCGAGATGGGTCTTAAAATAGAGATACGGGAACAAGTAAAGAGAGCGGATCTGAAAAAGATCATTATTGTTGCCGCGCTTCTCTTTGTAGTTTTCGGGCCGATCGTCTATGTCGGCTCTATTGCACTGAACTTGACGTATGACACTCGCAAACTGACGACGGAGTACAGCCCGAAAGTCTCTTCCCGGATCTATGACGTCAACGGTGACAAGATCGCAAATGTTTTTGAGAATCGACATCGTTTTTATGCCCCTTTTGACGAGATCCCGCCGCGTATGGTCGAGGCACTTTTAGCCATCGAAGACACCTCGTTCTTTGAACACGGCGGTATTAACTACGATGCGATCATGCGTGCCGTTATTAAAAATATCAAAGCGATGGGTGTGGTCGAAGGGGCCAGTACGCTGACACAACAGCTGGTGAAGAACACGCTGTTGACACGTGAGAAAAAGCTCTCAAGAAAGATCAAAGAGCTGTTTCTCTCATACAAGATAGAGTCTGAGCTGACCAAGGTCGAGATCTTGGAGCGATATTTCAACGAGATCTACCTGGGACACAACTATTACGGGGTTAAAACAGCAGCAGACGGTTATTTCAACAAAGAGTTGAAAGACCTGACACTTAAAGAGATAGCGATCCTGGTCGGTCTGCCCAAAGCGCCAAGCTACTATGCACCGACAAAAAACTATGACATCTCTTTAGGACGTGCAAACCGTGTCATCGAACGTCTTTATGCGCTCGCCTGGATCGATAAAGAGAGTTATGAAAAAGCACTTGCAGAGAAGCCTGTTGTCTATGATCAGACTTTGACACAGAACGAAGCTCCTTATATTGTTGATGAGGTTGTCCGTCGTCTTAAAGAGCAGTTCCCCGACTTTAAAACAGGCGGCTACAAGGTCTATACAACGATCGATCTGAAGATGCAAAAAGCGGGACGCGAGGCGATGACATTTGGGTATGAACAAGCAAAAATCCGACTTGCAGATTATAATAAAACGGTAGAAGAGAAAAAAGATGCTGAACACTACCCTGCTTATGAAGATCAGAACTTGTCTAAGTTCAACGGGGCATTAGTGTCTGTTGATCCGAAGCTTGGTGAGATACGTGCACTGGTTGGCGGTGTTGACCACGCTAAAAGTGCTTTTAACCGTGCGACAATGGCGAAGCGTCAGCCGGGGTCTGCATTTAAACCGTTTCTGTATCAGGTAGCGTTGGACTTTGGACTTTCACCTGCGACAAAACTGATCGATATTGCCCGTACCTATGATTTTGAGACCGACCAGGACAAGGATTCGAACGAGACGCGCCGATGGAAACCGAAGAACTATGAGAACAACTTTAAAGGTCTGATCTCATTTCGTGAGGCATTGGTGCACTCGCGTAACCTTGCAACCATCAACCTTGTAACAGATATCGGGATCAACACCATTAAGAGTAAGCTCAAAAAACAGTACGGCATCCAGGACCTTCCAAGCGACCTCTCACTCTCTCTGGGAAGTATAACTTTGACACCGGAGCGTTTTGCACAGTACTTTACGGCATTTTCCAATGGTGGACAACTGAGTGATCTGCGTCTGATCAGCTATGTCGAGCAAGACGGTGAAACAAAATGGGAACACCCTGAGCAGGTCGTTAAAAAGGTGACCGAAGAGCGACAGGCCTTTTTGATGACGACGATTTTGCGTGACATTGTTCATCACGGCACAGGTATTAGAGCGCGGGCATACGGTATTGAACTCGCAGGTAAGACCGGAACGACAAACGACTCAATTGATGCATGGTTTGTCGGGTATTCGCCTTCGGTCGAGACAGTAGTCTGGTTTGGTAATGATGACAACTCACCGCTATGGGGTAAAGAGCAGGGCGGCTGGACGGCAGCTCCTTCATTTGGCTATTTCTATAAAGAGCTTATTAAGATCTACCCGCAGATGCCGCGGAAATTTGAGAAACCCGATGACGTTATCGAGGTGACGGTAGAGGGGAAAAAGAAAGAGTACTTTACCGACATCTCTAAACCGCCGCATGTCGAAGTGCAGGCGGAAGCGGACGAAGAGCTGCTCTTCTAAGGAGTTTACGATGATAAGAACTGTCTCGGTACTTGTACTGTTAAGTTCACTCGCCTTTGCCAACCCGTTTGGAACAGGCAACAAAAGCATCGGTATTACAGTCGGCTCAGGGAGTGTCTCTTACGGTACGACCGGCCTGATCACGACGACATATGTTGAAAACTACTTTATTGTAGGTGTCAATGCGGACTATTTTGTTTTTGAAAATCTTGCTGTCGGTCTTGGTTACCGCGGCTGGTTCGGCGGTACACCCACTATCAATCAAGGGACTGTTCCCGTAACCTATTACATACCGACCAACTCGAAGTTCCGTCCTTATGCAGGCGCGTTTTATCGCTATACCTACATCGCTGATGGCGCGTATGACAACTACAGCAGTGCCGGCGGACGTTTAGGGATGGCGATACTGTTTAGAAACGGCTATGCCGGATTTGGATGGGCTCATGAGGTCTATTTGGATGATAACAGTCGAAGTAATAACAGTTCGGGATACCCCGAAGCTGTTATCGGTCTTAGCTTTTAAAAGCGCGGTTGATAGCACTGAAAAGTGCTTTGATAGACGCTAAAGTGATGTCACTGTCTTTACCGACACCATAGAAGCGATGACCTTCATCAGTTTCGATCTCGATGTAGGCGACGGCTGTTGCTGATGACTTCTCGCCGCACGAGTGTTCAGAGTATGAGTTCAAAACAAACTTGTTTGGATAGTCCTTAAGAAGAGCCTTGCGACAGGCATCAATAGGACCGTTTCCTTCGCTCTCTGCGACGATCTCTTTGCCATTATAACGGTAGTTCAACTTACACCATACAGTGTTCTCTCTTGTCGAGGCAGAACGTGAGACAAACTCAAGATGTTCCGGCGGCGTAAAGTAGGTCTTTTCAAAGATCGCCAGGATCTCGTCATTACTCAACTCTCTCGCCTCTTTGTCTGTCACCTCTTGTACGATCTTGCCGATCTCCGGGTGCATCTTTTTAGGAAGCTGATACCCAAAACTGTCTTCGAGAATGTAGGCGATACCGCCTTTGCCTGACTGGGAGTTGATACGGATAATACTCTCGTATGAACGTCCTACATCTTCAGGATCGATCGGCAGGTACGGTACTTCCCAAAACGGCTCCTCTTTGGCACGCTGATACGCCAACCCTTTGTTGATCGCATCCTGGTGTGAGCCTGAAAAGGCCGTGTAGACCAACTCGCCGACATACGGGTGACGTTCATGGGTCTTCATGTCCGTACAGCGTTCAACCACGTCCAAGACGGTGCTGATGTCGCTAAAGTCAAGACCTGTGTCCAAGCCTTGGGTGTACATGTTCAGCGCCAAGGTGATGATGTCGACATTACCGGTACGCTCGCCGTTTGAAAGCAAGGTGCCTTCAACACGGTCAGCACCGGCAAGAAGAGCAAGCTCAGTTGCCGCTACAGATGTTCCGCGGTCATTATGGGTGTGTGTCGAGATCAATACATGTTCACGGTTGTCCAGATGACGGCTCATCCACTCTATCTGGTCAGCATAGACATTAGGCGTTGCCATCTCTACCGTTGCCGGCAGGTTGATGACCACCTTTCTCTCTGCAGAGATACCCCAGCGTGCTGTAACGGCGTTACAGATCTCGGCAGCGAACTCAAGCTCTGTTCCTGTAAAAGACTCAGGTGAGTACTCAAGTGCGATCTTGCCGGTATGGCCGGCCTCGTACTTTTTCACCATGTCAACACCCTCAAGTGCCAGGTCAATGATCTCTTGACGCTCTTTTTTAAAGACGATCTTGCGCTGTGCAGTCGATGTTGAGTTATACAGGTGGACGATTGCTGAGTTAACACCTTCAAGTGCTTCAAACGAACGTTTAATAAGATGCTCACGTGCCTGAACAAGGACCTGAACAGTCACATCATCCGGGATCAACTTGTCATCGACAAGCTTGCGCAAAAAGTCAAATTCGACTTGAGAGGCCGATGGGAAACCCACCTCAATGGTTTTGAAACCGAGTTTAAGCAGGAGGTTGAAAAGTTCAAGTTTTTGGTCAAGGTTCATCGGCGTGATCAGTGCCTGGTTGCCGTCACGAAGGTCAACACTGCACCAGACAGGTGCTTTTTCGATTACATTGGACGGCCATTGTCTGTTTGGCAGATCAACTTGCGGGTAGGGACGGTATTTTCCATGATGGATAGTGCCCATGGTATTTCCTTTAAACTTTGTATATCTAATACTCCTGCTAAAGATTATTAGTGGCGCAATTATAGCAAATAGAGGCAGGAAATAAGGCAATGGAGTCGATATTAGTAGAAAAATTAAAGAGTTGCCTAACAGACGGGCTTCTATAATAGATGTCAAAGGCTTGATCAGGATATGAAACAGAGGGTAAAAGGAGTCATTATGAGTTGTAAAATAATCGGATTTGAAAACGGACCTTTAGAGGTAGATTGTACTGACGTTGTGTTTATGAAAGAGGGGAAAAAGCTTGAGGCTGAAAACCCTTCTCACCCGTGTCGATGCGGTCACTCAAAAAACAAACCCTGGTGTGACGGCTCGCATGTCAAAGCAGGGTTTACTAGCAAAAGAGAGATCGATGAAGAGATGTTGCAGGTGTATGAAGGCAAAGAGATCACGATTCACTTTAACCGCTCTATCTGTGCCGGAGCTGCCGCTTGTGTGCATGGCCTGCCAACAGTTTTTAAGTCAGATAGTCCAAGTGACTGGATACGTCCTGATAATGAGACAAATGCAAAGATTGTTGAGACTATAAAAGCGTGTCCATCAGGTGCTCTTTCTTATAGTGTTAATGGTAAAATCGCTATAGATGGACGTTCGGTTCCAAAAATAACGATCATCAAAAATGGGCCGTACCGTGTTGAAGGTGTTGTACTGGAGGAGAAGCCGATTCCGACAAATTTTTCAACAACCAAATATACACTTTGTCGTTGCGGATACTCTAAAAACAGACCTTACTGTGACTACTCTCATGCTGAAAGCAGCTGGAGTGACGAAGGTTGATAAAGGAAACAGATGGATCATAAGACAGTTTCGCTGGTCTTGGGAAGCGGCGGTGCGCGCGGTATGGCACATATTGGGATCATACAGTGGCTCGAAGAGAATGATTACAAAATCCAGTCTGTTTCCGGCTGTTCCATGGGTGCTTTGATCGGTGGTTTTTATGCTGCCGGCAGGTTGGATAACTACATAGATTGGTTGCGGCAACTCGATATACTCGGAATGTTGCGAGTAGTTGACTTTAAAGGCAGTGGGGGATTGGTCTCAGGTGAATCACTAATGATCAAGATGGAAGAGCTGGTAGGTGACCATAAGATAGAGGAGCTGCCTATCAAGTTTACAGCGGTTGCTTCGGATGTACAGGAGGAGAAAGAGATCTGGATGAACGAAGGCTCGCTTCTAAGTGCTATTCGTGCCTCTATCTCCCTGCCTCTCTTTTTCACACCGCACCTCTACAATGGCCGGCTGCTTGTTGATGGCGGTGTCTTAAATCCAGTACCCATTGCACCAACCTTTCATGACAATACAGACTTGACGATTGCCGTCAACCTGGGCGGGAAAGTCGATCTGAATATCGTGCCAGCAGAACAAAAAGATGACAAAAGTGTCAGTTCCAAGATCAAAGAGTATTTAAGTCAATTTGCACTGCCTGAGGCGATCACATTAGAGACAGGTGTTTATCAGGTGGCAGATAACTCGTTTGATGCAATGCAGGGGACTATTGCTCGTGTAAAACTGGCAGCCTATCCGCCTGACGTTGAGATAGAGATACCTCGTAACCTGTGTGGGACCTTAGAGTTCAACCGTGCAGATGAGATGATCGCTTACGGATATGAACTATGTGTAAAACTTCATAAAGAGGGTGCTTTATAACGGGAAACGACCTTTTGTACCTCTGCATAAAACAGGTGAAAACCCAGAGGTCTCAATTACAGCAGGGGTGTACTTCCAAGGTGAACTCTGCTCCACGTTCAGTGTTGGCAACAAAAAGCTGTCCGCTCAATTTTTGGGCGATCTGCGCGCTCATATAGAGGCCGATACCGGTCCCTTCAGCCTTAGAGGTGATGTTTGGTTTGAAGATATCTTTGATGATCTCGTCGGGGATACCGCCGGCAGTGTCTTCCATCTTTAAGATGACATTGCCGTCCTCTTCATAAAAACGAATGTAGATAGCACGGTTTTTACGTTCACGCTCCACAAAAGCATCTTTGGCATTGGCCATGATGTTTAAGATGAGATGTTTGAACTCATTTTCGATCCCGTTGATAAGTATCTCTTTCTCACTCTCGATATGGACCTCGATCTGGTTGCGCATCAGTTCGTCTTTCATCAGGAGCATAACGGTCTGAATACAGCGTTTAAGACCAAAAGGCTCAGGCTCTTTGTCGGGACGGAAGAAGGTACGGAACTCTGTCAAAGTCGAGATCATGTGTTCAATCTGTTCGTCGGCATCTTTAACCATATTGTCTACATAGGCTTTATCAACGATCCCCTCATCGAAATCCATCTGCAAAAGCTGGCCGAACATGCTTAAAGCATTCAGAGGCTGTTTCCACTGGTGGGCGACAGCATCCATCATCTCACCCATGGCTGCCATCTTTGCCTGCTGTTGAAGCATTTTCTCTGTTTTGAGGTGAGCGGCTGTCTCCTCTTTGACTAACTTTGTAAGCTCATATTTGTAACGTGTAAGCTCTTTTTCCTGTTGTTGAAGCTTTTCATTGTAACGGGAGTTCTGATCGACCAGCATGGCGCG
Source organism: Campylobacterota bacterium (assembly GCA_039714575.1). Classification (GTDB taxonomy): domain Bacteria; phylum Campylobacterota; class Campylobacteria; order Campylobacterales; family Sulfurimonadaceae; genus Sulfonitrofixus. The sequence goes on from JBDLJE010000001.1 coordinate 60,954, forward strand.
AAAACGTACATCTTGCATATATATCTTAGAGAGAAGCAGCACTTTTTGGTGAACGTCAGGATGTGCTTTACTGCTAAGGTCTGTAATAGTAGTAAGAAGTTCTTTGGTTTTCTCTTTTGTCACCGTGTATAGTCCCTGAATGTTTGAGAGTTATCGGTCTCAATTTATTATACAATGTTATAACATGGAATGGATAAAGTGTGCCTGATATTGGGCGTTTTGAAAAAGAATTATTGAAGAAAAAAAGGGAGTGTGGAGATGATGCCCGAAGGCATCATAAGATTAACACTGATATGTAGTTTTAAATTCGTAAGCAGTTGGGCGACCTTCGTCCGGCCATACATCACGCTCGAAACGGTAGTGCTGGTAAGATTGGATCATCTCATCTGTAAATACCGGCTTCAAGAAGTCGTGATCACCGATAAGACCTTCAAGTGCTTCACGCAGTGTGTGTGGCATTTGAGGGATGTTTTTATCACGGATCTCATCAAGAGAGAGTTCGAAAAGATCTTCATCCATCGGACCGACAGGAACAGTAGATTTATCGATACCGTCAAGTCCTGCCATCATCATCGCTGCAAATGCAAGGTATGGACATGCAGTAGAGTCCGGAAAGCGCATCTCGATACGTGTAGCCATCTCACCCGCACCGTAAGGGATACGACATGCAGCAGAACGGTTTTGAGAAGAGTAAGTCAAGATACTTGGTGCTTCGAAACCTGGAAGAAGACGTTTGTATGAGTTCGTTGACGGGTTAGTGAATGCAGAAACTGCTGCAGCATGGTTAAAGATACCGCCGGCATAGTGAAGTGCCATTTGAGAAAGGTTACCGTACTCACCCTCTTTGTAGAAAAGGTTTTTACCGTCTTTCCAAAGTGATTGGTGAACGTGCATACCGTTTCCATTGTCACCGTAAAGCGGCTTAGGCATGAATGTTGCTGTCTTACCGTTAAGGTGAGCGATCATTTTTACAACATACTTGTATTTCTGAACGTTGTCAGATGCACCGATGATGTCAGAGAAGACGATACCGATCTCGCCTTGGCCCTGTGCAACTTCGTGGTGACCAAGAACAACTTCAAGACCAATTTGCTCAAGAACAAGCATCATCTCAGCACGAAGGTCTACCATAGAGTCTGTTGGCTGAACCGGGAAGTAACCACCCTTGGTTCCTGGACGGTGTGCAGTGTTGTACATGTCTTCGTAGTGTGTACCTGAGTTCCACTCACCCTCTTCAGTGTCTACCTTGTAGCCTGCTTCGTTGATGCTGTCTGTGAACTTAACGTCATCAAAGATGAAAAACTCATTTTCAGGACCAAAGTATGCAGCGTCAGCGATACCGATCTCGTCAGCGTGCTGAAGCGCTTTTTTAGCGATTGAACGTGGACATTTTTCGTATAGCTCACCTTTGTAGATGTCAAAGATGTCACAGATAACGATGATGGTCGGATCAGCAGTGAACGGGTCAAGGAAAGCAGTCTCGATGTCCGCTTTAAGGATCATGTCTGACTTATTGATCGGCTGCCATGCATCGACTGAAGAACCGTCAAACGGGAAACCGCCGTCGATCATACCTTGATTAACCGCGCTCATACGGTATGTTAGGTGGTGCCATGCACCCTTAAGGTCTGTAAAACGAAGGTCTACGAACTGAACGTCGTTCTCTTCACAATATTTAAAGAACTCTTTAGTGCTGTTAACGAATGTACCCATGTGTAATCTCCTGATTAAAATTGATTGCAAGAAGTATAACGAATTAGACGTAACACTTTTCTATAAGTATTGCTTAAAAAATAGACAGTTTTGGATATGTTGCAAAAGGTAATAGAGATAAAGAGAAAAAAGGTGTCTAAAATTTAAACACCACAATATTTCAGCATGTCTATTGCAGTTTACCATCAACAAGGATGTAAGGTCTTTTGTTAACTCCTATCTTTTTTGCGACATCAGCAATCGCACGTATCTTCGCTTCAACATCTAAGTTCTCATCTATAAAAAAGTCATCATTAACCATGATCTCTATGAGGATCTCTCTTTTGTCCTCAGCACTTAAGATAGTTTGAATGGCCTCTTTGGAGTCTTTCTGTTTCAGTTTGTAAAGGTAAAAATAGTAGGTGTTCTCCTTAAACTTCTCTTCACTGTTTTCTAATAGTAAAGAGAGATGTTTTTGTGCAAAAGGGCAGTAAGGATCAATAAAAATGTGTACATCTTGTTCTCCTTTACCAAAAACAATGGCATGCTCTTTAATCGTCTCTAAGAGAAGCTGAGTGGCTTTTGGCGGAAGAAGTTGTTTGTGCTCAGGCTCGAGCGCATAAAGTTCAAAGAGAAAAAGAGCGGTAAGCAAGAGAATCTTTTGCAAGGGTAAAAAAATGTTCATTAAACGCTGCTCCCTGATTGAGACCGTCAGGTTTGTTCAGAGGTCTCAACCGTATGAATCTCATACTAATGTAGCGACTGTTTTATAAGTATTCTCTTTAAAAATAGAACTAAAAAGCCACCATCGTTCGTTTTCGATCTTTAAAGGTGGCACACTCACTGTAGCCGATAGACTTTGCCAGCTCTTCAGCCTCTTCTCTGAAAAGTCCGACCTGTTCAGGGTTATGGGCATCGGAACCAAATGTTATAGGAATACCCAGCTCATACGCTGCTTTCAGTATACTGGGCGAAGGGTAGGGCTCTTCACACGGCTTTCGATAACCGGCGACATTGATCTCCAAGACCATATCTGCTTCTTTAATAGCTCTTAGTGCCGGCATGGCGATCTCTAAGATGTCTCTGTTTGGCATAAACTTAAAGACCTTGATAAGATCGATATGGCCGGCAATATCAAACAAAGCGGTCTTTGCCATCGCCTCGATGAGATCAAAATATTTCTGCCAGATCATGTCAATATCTTCGTGTTCGTAGCGGCCGATAAACTCGGGGTTGTCAAAGCCCCACTCGTTGATGAAGTGAACAGAACCGATCAGAAAGTCTACATCCGCCTTTAAGACGCGATCATCCATATGTCCCGGCAGATAGTCGACTTCGTAACCGAAGAGGATCTCGATCCTGTCCGCATATTTTTGTTTGGCATCCATGACCCACTCTCGGTAGAGTGTCATCTCTTCAAAACTCATACGGTAGGTCGGATCAAAATCCATCGGTGCGTGGTCGGAGAAGCCGAAGATATCGGTACCGTTCTCGATCGCTTTTTCAACATACTCATTGACACTGCCTTCAGCGTGGTTACAGAGTGTGGTGTGGCTGTGCAGATCGATTTTCATAGTTTCTCCGAATAAATAATTACTGTAATTATAATATAGATTAGCTCTTTAAATCACCTTATTGGACATTAGGGTAAAATTGCACTATTAAAACACGAAAGAATCTGCCATGAATCAGAAAAAAGTCGAACTCTTATCACCTGCCGGTAACTTGGAAAAACTCAAAATAGCACTGGATTATGGTGCTGACGCTGTATATGGCGGTGTGAGTCACTTTTCGCTTCGTATCCGCTCAGGCAAAGAGTTTACGATGGAAGATTATGAAGCGGGTATCAAGTATGCGCATGAGCGTGGTAAAAAGGTCTATACTACGATAAACGGGTTTCCGTTTAATTCACAGTTGGGTCTGCTGAAAAAGCATATCGAGAAGATGGCAGACCTTAACCCGGATGCTATGATCGTGGCGACACCGGGTGTTCTTAAACTTTCACAAGAGATCGCTCCGCATATCCCCAAACACCTCTCGACACAGGCAAACGTCATGAACGTGCTTGATGCACAGATCTATCATGATATGGGGGCTGAACGTATTATCACCGCGCGCGAGATCTCACTGCGTGACCTGCAAGAGATCAAAAAAGAGCTTCCATCGTTAGAGCTGGAGGTCTTTGCCCACGGTTCGATGTGTTTTGCCTACTCGGGGCGCTGTCTTATCTCGACTTTGCAGAGCGGACGTGTGCCTAACCGCGGTTCATGTGCCAATGACTGCCGTTTTCCGTATGAAATGTATGCTGCCAACCCTGAGACGGGTACGCTCTTTAGACTCGAAGAAGATCCGGGTGTCGGAACGTACATCATGAACTCCAAGGACCTGAATCTTGCTTCGCATATGAAAGAGATCTTGGACAGCGGCTGTGTGGATTCGGTCAAGATCGAAGGGCGCACCAAAACATCGTACTATGCAGCAACCACAGCAAAAGCGTACCGTATGGCTATTGATGACTATTACAACGATGAGTTTAACCCAGAGGCTTACCAAAAAGAGATCCACTCTATGCAGAACCGCGGCTTTACGGATGCGTATCTGATAAACCGTCCTTTTGAAAAACACGACACGCAGAGCCTGGACTTTACGATGCAGATGGGTACCCATCAGGTCAGCGGCATGGTCACACCGGAGGGAACACACTTCCTCTGTAAGTATAAGACTCTGCCGGGTGATAAAGTCGAGATCATGTCACCAAAGGGTACGGTGATCGAAGAGGTTGATAACGAGATAGGAACGGTGACTAAAGAGGGTGACACCTACTACATCACGTTTAAAAAGCTGCTTGCTGAAAACGGTAAAGAGTGGGAGTCGGTGCACAGCGGTAATGTCAACCCCATAGAGCTGCCGATCAAACTGCCGCAGTACACGTTCTTACGGATACCTTCTGAGGGTATCGATCAGTCGCCACCGCAGTAAGCATCCCTCTTAAAAGATGTGGTTGAAGTTGACATAGAGACCACTGTCTTCCACACTCTGACCGTAGTCGATCATGATAATGGTCGCTTGGTTCCAGGCGATACGTACTCCGGCACCGTAGGTGTATCGATAGTCTTTAAGATCAGTATCGCTGACACGGTCAAAGACCTTACCGCCATCGACAAACGGAACGGCCATAAAATCGAAGGTCTGTCCCAAGGTGTAGAGCTTATAGAAGTTAAAACGCGTTTCGATGTTTCCAAGCACTTTGACATCAGCCACAAAACGGTCTTGTTGATACCCGCGCAGACTTCGAAGACCGCCTAAACCGTTTTTATGTTCATCGGCAAAACTGATAATGCTTTGGTTGTAAAAAGGGGTGTCGCCTTTTTGAACGACGTAGACACCACGAACGGCCAAGGTAAAGAACTTTGCCGTATCGGGTGTATAAAAATTTCTGGTAGAGAAGCTGTAGCGTTGATGTTTGAAATCACTGCCGAGGAATTTACCGTAAAGCCCAATGGAGAGGTCGTGGATGGAGCCGTTTTTTGGGTTCGGAGCGAAATCTCGAGAGTCGTAGACGGCAGCCAGTTTGATACCGTTGTCCCAACCACCTTCGTACCCAATAAGACTCTCTTTATCCTCTGCCAATTTACTCTGTTGGTTGTGTTGGTCTAAAACGATGGTGTTGTTATAGTCGGTGATGGTCGCATGTGAAAGGTTGACCCCGGCACTAAGACGGACAAGACCGCCAAAAAAGTCTCGGGCAAGGTTGATCTCGGCTTTGGGTTTGACTAAAAGATAGCGGTTGTAGTAGCGGCTGCCCTGGGTATCGAGGGCATTTTGCTGCTCTTCAGCCGTTGTATAACTGGTACCCAAGGTGTCACTCAAGTTGTTCATAGATTCGGCCGTTGTCCCAAAATAGTTGGCTTGGGTGTTCTTTTCATAAACGATCTCGCCTGTCAGACGAAAAAGAGAGTTACCGATGTAGGGTGCATCATAATGCAGCATATGATAGGACCAACCGTTGGTCGTCTGAAAAAACTGTGCATAGAGCTGGTGTTTATAGGGTGTCACTTTAAAAAGTTCACTCTCTCTGTCACCGTTGTCATACAGGTAGACACGCAGACCGTAGCCAAAACCTTTGTCCGCATCATAGTTGACAAGCGGCAGACCGGTGACATACATGCCTTCTCTTTTGTCCGCGATCTGTTCGGGAGTGAGTGTCGACTTGGTATAGAGCTCCTTGGAGATATCTTCAGCAAAAAGCACATACAGGGGTAAAAAAAGCAGCCATAAAAATCGCATAAAAAACCTTGAATTATAGTAAAAGCTTATTTTACAATGAAGAGTTGAAAATAGAGCTATAGAGTCTTTAAAATACTAATAACGATTTTGCTATAATTTCGACAACAAAAAAAAGGCGTTACGCCAAAAAGAGGAAATTCTATGAAATTCGTTTCAATCATCATCGGAAGTAAAAGCGACTATGAAGTCATGAAGTCATGTGCAGACACACTAGAGGCGTTTGGTGTTCACCACGAACTTATCATCTCATCAGCTCACCGTTCACCGGACCGTACAAAAGCCTATATCAAAGATGCTGAGAAAAAAGGGGCGCAGGCCTTTATTGCAGCAGCAGGTATGGCAGCACACCTTGCAGGTGTTTTAGCTTCTCAGACAGTTAAGCCTATTATCGGTGTTCCGATGAGCGCTTCTGCTCTTAGCGGTATCGATGCACTTCTTTCAACAGTACAGATGCCGGCAGGTATGCCTGTTGCAACTGTTGCGATCGGTAAAGCGGGAGCGATAAACTCTGCTTACCTTGCAATGCAGATCCTTGCACTTAACGATGAAGATCTTGCAGTAAAACTAAAAGAAGACCGTATCGCTAAAGCGAAAAAAGTTGAGATGGACTCTGTGGAAATAGAGACAATTATCGACTAAAACATCTTACCTGTGACATCAGTTCGCGGGTAAATACTCTCTTTATTCCATTTCCTGGAGCTACATCATGAAAATAGACAATGCCTGTGTTGAATGTATTATCAACCAGAGTCGCCGTGTTACTGAAGCGATTCGAGCAGATAGTGCCTTGAGCAAACGTATGGTCGATCGTGTTGAATCCCTGGGTGAGAACTTTGACTTTACACAGTCTCCTCCTGAAGTCGCCTCTGAGGTCTACGAGCAGATGGCAGAACTCGCAGACATGGATGACCTTTACGGCGAGTTAAAAGCACATGCTACCGAAAAAGCCAAGACCTTCATTCCCCAACTCCACCAAGAACTTGAACACTCTGCAAACAAACTTTTAACAGCTGTTAAGATTGCTGTCGCCGGCAATGTAATAGACCTTGCCGCTGAGGTGACCTTTGATCTGAACGAAGAGATGGCGAAGATCTTTGAGACGAACTTTGCCTATGACGATGTCGCTGTTTTGGAAAGTGCATTGAAAGAGGCTTCGACACTGCTCTATATCGGCGACAACGTAGGCGAACACATCTTCGATTATCTCTGTATTGAGACCTTGCAGCAGCTCTACCCTGAACTTGAGATCTCCTATATGGTGCGGGGCAACCCTATTATCAATGATGTGACGATGCTTGAGGCAAAAGAGGCCGGTTTCGACACGCTGTGCAACCTGATAGACAGCGGCGTGAACACCCCCGGTTTCGCTTATGAAAGAGCGAATGAAGCGAGTCAAAAACTCTTTGACGCGGCTGACCTGGTCATCACCAAGGGGATGGGGAACTATGAGTGCCTATCGCCGTCACCGCGAACGAACCTCTGCTACCTGTTAAAAGTAAAATGCAATGTCGTTGCGACCTCTCTCGGTCAAAATGTAGGCGATATCGTCTGCAAGATGAACTGATGTATTCACGTTCATTAGTCTTCGCCCAATTCTCTCTTATCGGCTTGATGGTCATCTACTCCCGCGGCATCTTCTCTTCATGGACCGGGGTGGCGATACTGCTTGCAGGTGCTCTTGTCGGACTGTGGGCCATAGGGCACAACCGCGGGGGCAACTTTCATATACGCCCGGACATGAAAGAGGGTTGTGAACTCATCACTACCGGACCATACCGTTTTGTGCGCCATCCTATGTATACCTCGGTCATGTTGATGACACTGGCCCTGGCTGTTGCGACACCCATCTATTTAGAGTGGAGCAGTTTGGCTCTTTTGATCGTTGTCCTGGCTTTGAAAGCAGTTAGAGAAGAGAGACTTTGGTGCGAAGGCAGTGAGGAGTATAAGGCTTATATGAAAAAGACTAAAAAGTTTATTCCGTTCATCTATTAGTGACTGTTGATCAGCTCTTACATGTTCACGCTAAACGCGGTGCCTTAAATGTAAAGGCTGAATGTAAAAATGCTATAATGCGCTCAATTATCTATTTGGGGATTTAATGATTACGTTTAGCGATCTACTTTTAAAACTGCAAGAATTTTGGAAAGAGCAGGGTTGTAACATTGTTCAGCCTTACGATATCCCGTCAGGTGCGGGAACATTCCACCCGGCGACTTTTTTACGTTCACTCGACTCACAACCGTGGTCGGTAGCTTATGTGGCACCGTCACGCCGTCCGACAGACGGCCGTTACGGGGAGAACCCGAACCGTCTCGGAAGCTACTACCAGTTTCAGGCACTGATCAAACCAAGCCCGGACAACATCCAGGAACTTTACCTTAAAAGTCTGGAGTACCTTGGTCTGAACCTGCAAGACCATGACATCCGTTTTGTCGAAGACAACTGGGAATCACCGACACTCGGTGCCTGGGGACTAGGCTGGGAAGTGTGGCTAAACGGCATGGAAGTGACGCAGTTCACTTATTTCCAGCAGGTCGGCGGGATCGCCTGTGACCCTGTCGCGGTTGAGATCACCTACGGAACAGAGCGTTTGGCGATGTACCTTCAGGGTGTGGACTCGGTCTTTGACATTGTCTGGAACGAAAACGAGCACGGCAAGACGCTTTATCGTGACATCCATAAAGAGAGTGAGATACAGTTCTCTAAATACAACTTCGAAGTGGCCGACACTGACATGTTGTTCGCCGACTTTGATGCTAAAGCTAAAGAGTGTAAACGTGCCTTGGAGGCAGGTCTTCCTCTCCCTGCATATGACCTCTGTATGGCAGCATCAAATACGTTCAATACACTGGATGCACGCAAGGCAGTCTCTCAAACAGAACGTGCCAACTACATCTTGCAGATCCGCGAACTCTCAAAAGGGTGTGCGGAACTTTACAAAGAACAGGAAGCTGAACGTCTAGAACGCGTTAAAGCCTAGTACTACATGACGGAGGTCTCCGTCAAAACCCTCAAAGCAGACGTGATGAAAATACTTATCGGCCAAATCGACAAGATCATCTTTGAACAAGAGGGCTTTTTTATCGGTGTCCTTAAGTCCGGTGAGAAGATACAAGGCGAATATCACGAAAGTGAGGTCAGCAACCTTGTTGATGCCGCGGTCACGCTAAAAGGCGAGTACACCGAACACCAAAAACACGGCAAATCATTTCTCTTCGAGACCATTACGGTCAACCAAAACGAACTCTTCTTTTTTCTTAACCGTGTTGTCAAAGGTTTTCCGAAAAAGGTGACAGCAGACCTTATAGAGAAGTTTGGCGAAGAGGGTCTGGTCGACATTCTGGACAATGACATCGAGAGGCTTTTAGAGTTTAAAGGCATCAAGAAAAAACGTCTGGCCAAGATGCAGTCACGCTGGAAACAGTTCCGCTCTCTTCGGGAGTTGGGTTCCTTTCTCTCCCCTTTCGGTGTGACACCGGGCATACTCTCTATCATCGCGGGTGCGATGAAAGAGGTGGAGAACCCTGCCGAGAAGATCAAAAACAACCCCTATGTCTTAACTTCTATACGCGGTATCGGTTTTAAACGTGCTGATGAGATCGCTCTTAACATGGGCATCGACCCGCTTTCGGAAAAACGGGTCAGCTCCGCGATGGACTTTGCCCTCAACGAGTACTGCGACCAGCAGGGTAACTCCTGTGTTGAAAAGAGCCTGCTGTTTGAACAGCTGGATAACCTGTTGGAGTTTAGCGGACAAAACAGTACCTATGACATGGTCTTGCTTGAACGTGTGAATGAAGGGAGTATCTATCCGCTTGCGAACCACCGTTATGCACCCGACAGACTTTATGAGGCAGAGAAGTTCCTGTTTGACGAGTTCAAACGGCGTGCCAAGGTTGACAACGGCGTCATTGTCAAAGATCTGGACGCTTTTGTGACTAAAGGCGGTCTGCAGCTTGGAGAGCAGCAGCGTGAAGCAGTCGAGGTGATCAACAGCGGAAAAGGTATTCTCTGTCTGGTCGGTTACGCCGGTACAGGAAAAAGTACGACTGCCCGTACTGTCTTAGATGTTTTGGCTCAGCGTTACAAGGCTGAGTCTGTCATCACCTGTGCTTTGAGCGGTATCGCTTCTCAACGAATTGCAGAGACGACCGGGTATGCCAGTGCAACGATCCAAAGTCTTTTAGTGAAGTTTGAAGACCGTGACACGCTGCCGTACGAGGTGGTGTTGATCGATGAAGCATCGATGATCAACTCGCTCCTTTTTGCCCGACTTCTCTCAAAAGTGGCAAGAGATGCGGTTATTATCATTGTCGGGGATGATGCACAGCTGCCGCCTATTGGTGCCGGTGATGTCCTGAGTGACTTGCTCCGTCTTGAACTCACGCCTATCGTCAAACTGACCAAGATCTACCGCCAAAGTGAAGAGCAGGCGATCGCTCTGATCGCTAACGACATTCGCCAAGGTATAGTTCCTCAATACACGCAAGCCTACGATGACTTCTCTTTTATTCATGTAGACATCGAAAACTACTATGCAAGACGTGCCAACGCTTCACAGAGTGAGTTGGCAGAGCTTCGCCAGGAGAATGCCGAGGGCATCGTGCGTGAACTGATGCACAGAGCGGTGAATTACATTCCCAAAGCACGTCGTTACCTGGCACAAAAAGAGATCAAAGAGTACCTTAACTACTTTCAGGTCATTACTCCGATGAAAGGCGGTACACTCGGTGTGGACAATTTGAACACCGTGTTGCAGTCGTACTTTAATCCCAACCCAAAACAGCTTGTCAAAAAAGGCGAACGTGAATACCGTCTTTTGGACAAGGTGGTGCACACGAAAAACGAGAACATGCCCTCTTGGAATATGGAGGGATTTAAAAACGGTGACGAGAGCAGTGAAAGACGGATCTTTAACGGCATGGGCGGTCTGCTGTTCAAGATCGATGAAGAAGAGGAGTTGGTCTATGTGGTCTATCCCAATGAAGATACAGTGGCACAGTACTCATATGAGCAGCTTAAAAGCCACCTGATGCTTTCGTATGCGCTGACCATCCACAAAGTACAGGGGATGGAGTACGATGTGGTGGTGATGCCGATGAGCTTCTCACACTTCATCATGCACAACACCAAACTTCTTTATACCGCGATAACACGGGCAAAACATAAGTGTTATATCATAGGTGAGGGCAGTGCTTTTGAGTCTGCCTGTAGACGTTTAGAAGTGACTAAAAGAGATACGGTAATGGCAGAGTTGGGCGGGCTGCACTAAAAGGCTAAGCGCTTTTGGTCTGACAGCTGGGGCAGGTTCCATTAAGTACAACACTGGAGTGGTGAAGAGAGAAACCGCTTTTTGTCTCTGCAGAATCGATCAGCTCATCAAGGCACTGGTGCATATCGGTGACACTTCCGCATTGATCACAGGCAAGGTGGATATGCGGTTTTTTCATTAGCTCGTATTGGAGTTTGTGCTTTGGTACTTTGATCACTTCCAAGATACCGGTCTGGTACATATGGTTAACGTTTTTATAGACAGTAGCAAGCGAGATACTCGGAAAGCTGCTTCGTAAGATCTCAAAGAGATGGTCCACATCAATATGCCCGGCTTTTTCGATCTCATTGAGTATCGCTGTTCTTTGCGGGGTTACCTTTAAAGAGTGTTGTTTCAGAAGTCCGGCATGCTGCATCTTAATGTCCATTTTATAGATTTTTATTATGCAAGTATATCAGACTATATTAAACAATAAAAACATTTAAAGGAAAATAATTATTGTTTAAGTTATATCCTTATATACTGCCGCCATAAAAAAATAACACAAAAGGTAGAGGATGAAACATCTATTATTAACATTGGCAGTTGGCGCAACGGTTATGGCTTCGCCATTGGCAAAGCAGGCAAAAGGGGTTGGCCTTGTCGCAATACCGGCAGACCAAAATGCAGTGATGGAACTAATTGATAACCCAAAAAACAGATTGACGCCGGAGAAGATAGAGTTGGGTAAAAAACTTTACTTTGATCCACGTCTCTCTAAAAGCGGTCTTATCAGTTGTAACTTCTGTCACAACCTTGCTGAAGGTGGAGACGACGGTGTTAGTGCAGCTATCGGACATGGTTGGACAGCAAACCCGCATCATCTAAACTCACCGACTGTTTATAATGCAGTGTTCGCGCAGAAACAGTTCTGGGACGGGCGCAGTCCTGACCTGGAAGATCAGGCAAAAGGACCGGCATTGGCACCGCCTGAGATGGCAGCGACAGAAGAGCACATCGAAAAAGTGGTTACTTCGATGCCAGAGTATGTAGCAGCATTTAAAAAAGCGTACGGCAAAGATGTAAAGATCACTTTTACATCTATCACGGACACTATCGGTCTGTTTGAGCGTACGCTTGTAACACCTTCACGCTTTGACGACTACTTGAACGGAGATGAAAAAGCATTGACGTCAGCTGAAAAAGCCGGACTTAAAACCTTCATCGATACGGGTTGTACAACATGTCACACCGGTATTGCCGTTGGTGGCGGTATGCAAGGTTTTGCAGTGACAGCACCTTATAAGCATGCTAAGGTCGGTGACTTTAAAGGCGATGCGAACGGTCTTGTAAAGACACCGTCACTGCGTAACATTACAGAGACGGCACCGTACTTTCACAATGGTGCGATCTGGAGTTTGAAAGAGGCTATTGTAGAGATGGGCCGTATTCAACTTGGTGTTGCCATTAATGACAAAGATGCTGCTTCTATCGAGACGTTCTTAAAAGCGCTTGACGGTAGAAAACCTGAAATTTCATTTCCAATGCTGCCGGCCAGCACAGAGAGTACCCCAAAACCAAACGTCAACTAGAAAAAGTTCCAGCTTCGGCGCATCTTGCGTCCAACTCAGACTCTCCACGCACAGCAGCCCGACTCACGATTTAGTCGTTCGCTGGAGTGAACTGTTGGTTCTTCTGCGCCTTCGGGTTCACATCCGGCACAACTTGCACCAAATCTGAAACTTTTTACTGTAGAAGAACTTTTTACGATGAGCTTCGCCATCTTTCCATTCCCACAATTTCTACACTATTTTCAATCATACTGACACTATAAAAGAAAAAGGAGTTATTATGAGAGTAGGCTCAATCGAATATCAGACACTGTTAACGATAGTAAAAAGGGATCCCAAGATCACTTCGGCTGATGCGATTAAAAGATTGCATCAGTTAAGGACAGACAACACCGTTGTAGAGATCCTCAGCCTTCGAACAATAGCTGCTCGCTATCTGAACAACCTTGGGGTTTTTGGCGGGGTCTAGCCATCTTATGATGGTGTTAAGGTCTTCTTCTTTCATCGCGCTGCAGCCTGCGGTCGGGGCATCTTCTGACTTGCGGATATGAAAGAAGATACACGAGCCTGCGCCTTTTTTCGCCTTAGTGTTATGCTCGACGACTAGACCCACTTTGTAGAGATCATCATCTCGTCTCATCCACTCAAAACTTTTTGGATCGTCACTGCTGTTTTTGTCAATGATCTTATTATAATCTTTGGATTGACTGTCATCGACACAGATAAGCTCTTTGTCCGCTTGAACGTAAGGCATTTTTGTCTCAATTGCCGGAGCATAACCAAAGGCTTTGGAGATCAGAAAGATACCGGCCGGGGCACGCCCGTCGCCCTCTCTCTTTACAGGTTCATTCGGCTGTGGAGTAAAGCCGCTCTCACCGATTCCCCATGCCAAACCGTTACGGCCAATATTGACAATGATGTTTTTGTCCACTTGTTTAAAGGTGTTTTGCTGTTTTTCATAACGTGTTAAAACAGCATGTGTGTTATTAAAATCATCACTTACGATCAAGATTAATTGTTCTGATGCCTGTGCAAAACCGAAGGTTAAAAAAAGAGGTAAAAAAAGCTTTGTAATCTGTTTCATCATATGGTACACTTAATTAAGATTTTATTTTAAGCCTTTATATTATTAAACATATTTATATATTCGGGCTTTCAATACACTTATTATATCGCTAATTAGGCTTAGGCTATAACAAGGGGAGAGGTTATGAATATCAAGATCCGTAAAGCAACGGAGAAAGATGCACCGCTTTTGGCACAATCCATGCTGGAGAGTTCACGTTCGGGCAAGAAAAAAGGGGTGTTTGATGTTATCTTTAATACCACAGACAAAAAAACACTTCTTGAACGTTTAGAGAAGCTAACCACGACACAGACAAAAAGTTTTTGCCATTTCAGTAATTTTCTGGTTGCTACTGTTGATGGTGTTGATGCCGGTTTTCTTTGCGGTTATGAACCGCGTATTGCTACCTATGAGATCTTTACAAAAGCGATGGGTGAACTCGATTGCGATGGAAGTTACGAAGATCGACTTTTCTCCTATCGTGAGGTAGAACCGCAGTTTGATAAAAAAACCTTCTTGTTGGACTTTATGGCGGTCAAAGATGAGTTTCATGAGTTCTCTGTCTTAAAAGAGTTGATACAGAAGAGTCTGCTTACTGCACGTCTTAAAGGTTACCGTATAGTTCAGACCATGGTTGAGATCGGTTCTGTTGAGACGATGATGGTCTATAAAAAACTGGGGTTCAGCGAGATTGATGAACGTCGCAGCAAACACTACGAAGAAGAGTACGGCCGTCCCGGTATTGTACGTCTGCAGATCCACCTTTAGGACGCTCCCATAGAATACGGCATCCTCTCTCTTGCAGCTCCTGTCACTGCCATTATTATGGCACTGCTTACCCAACGTGTCTTAGTCTCACTTTTTGCCGGTATCTTAGTGGGTGAGATCATTATCAACAACTACTCCATCGTCAGTACGCTGCACGCCCTGGTGGACCTTTCAGTTCTGCTTTTTTCGACACCTTGGATACTGAAGACCTTTGGGTTTATGCTTTTAATGGGTGCGGTCATGCATCTGATGGAACGCTCGGGCGGCGTTAACGGTTTTGTCTATATGCTGAGCCATAAACTTGCTGTTGTCAAGTCGGACCGTGCCGCGTTGCTTTTAGTCTATATCATCGGGATAGTGATCTTTATAGAGACCTCTATTACTGTTTTGATCGCCGGAGCGGTAGGACGGCCGCTTTGTGATGCACACCGTATCTCTCGTGCAAAACTGGCCTATGTCTGTGACTCGACCTCGGCACCTGTAGGTTCGATCTTGATGTTCAACGGCTACGGCGCACTGATGCTTGGACTTATTACGGCGCAGATGAGTCTGGGGTTTATGGATGGAGAGAGCGTTGAGTGGCTGATGCAAGCTGTGATGTTGAACTTTTACTCCATCTTCGCCCTTGTCGTCACCTTTTTTGTGATCTGGTTTACGATCGATATCGGGGCGATGCGACACGCACTTGTCAAGCATGAGATTAGCCAGATACAAGAGGGTGGACACCCGATGTATATGATCGTTCCTATCTTGTTGATGATAGGCGGGGTCTTTCTCTTTTTGTATATTACGGGAGAGGGCAGCATCTTAAAAGGAAGCGGCTCCAGTTCGATCTTTTATACCATGGTGATGACCTTGACGCTTATGGGACTTTTCTTTGTACTCAAAAGAGTGATGCCCCTTAAGACGGTTGTCAAAGAGAGTCTCAAAGGAGTGCGTTCGATGGTAGGGATCACACTGATCCTCTTTTTTGCCTTTGCTATAGGGCAGGTAACAAGTGATATGCACACGGGGATATACCTGGCCTCTTATGTCAATGCTGTCCTGTCACCTGCCTGGTTGGCTGCAGCTGTCTTTTTGCTGGCAGCGGTCATGTCTTTTTCGACAGGGACAAGCTGGGGTACTTTTAGTATTATGGTGCCGATCGCGATTCCTTTGGCGGCTGCGATGGATGCAAATATGGCACTGGTCCTGGGCGCGGTTATCTCCGGCGGGGTCTTTGGTGACCACTGTTCGCCTATCTCCGACACCACGATCATCTCTTCTATGGCAACAGGCTGTGACCATGTCGAGCATGTCAAAACGCAGCTGCCCTATGCGCTCTTTTCAGGGTTTATCGCCTTCACTCTTTTTGTGCTCTTTGGGATGATGGGGTAAAGATGAAAGCAAAACTGCTTCTGCTTGAGGATGAGAGTGCACTCAATGAGACTATTACCGAGTATTTGCAAGAGCAGGGATATGAGGTGGTTTCGGTCTTTGATGGGGATGAGGCGCAGGAGAGAGTCTATGAAACCCCTTTTGACCTGCTGCTTTTGGATGTCAATGTCCCCGGTATAGATGGGTTCAGTCTCTTGAAAGCTGCCCGTGAAACAGGGACTAAGACACCGGCGATCTTTCTGACCTCACGCAGTGCTCTGGCCGATGTGGAAGATGGGTTTGAGAGCGGGGCGGATGACTATCTCCGTAAGCCGTTTGCCCTTAAAGAGTTGCTGCTGCGCATTGAAAACCTGCTTAAACGTAATTTTCATCATGACAACACCGATAAAATAGAGTTGGATGACAACCTCTATTACGATACGGCGACACTGACTCTCTATAAAAATGGTGAGACAGTTACGTTAGGCGATAAAGAGAGCCGTCTGCTTAAACTTTTTATACAGCGCAGAGGCGAACTGGTCGTCCATGAGGTGATAAGAGAGCAGTTGTGGGGTTTTGATGAAGAGCCAAGCGATGATGCGCTTCGGACCTATATCAAACATCTCCGTCAGATCTTGGGAAAGGAGCACATTGTCAGTCACAAACGACTCGGGTATCAGTTTCGCTGAAAACAGAACACTTCGCGCCTTTGTCCTTTTGTACGGGGTGATGGCCTTTTTGATCTTGGCGCTGATCGGTACCATCTATTATCGTTACTCAAAAGAGCTGATGCTCTCGACCCACCGCCTTTCGATGCAGATCGAAGCGGAGAGTTATATCCCCAGGGTGATGGCATGGAAAGAGTCCGGGGCCGCACGCGAGACTTTTCCGAAAGATATCGCTTACCATACTGCTGTCTATACCAAAGACGGGACCTCTGTCGTCTCCTATTTTGACGTACCGCTTAAGCAGTTCGTCCCCGGTATTTATAAAGAAGGCGAACATATTCATTTTCTTATGGCAATGGGCTCGTATGGGATGAAAGAGATGCTGCTCGTCTTTGAGACTAAAGATGATGCTCTTTGGTTGAGAGCGATGTGGATGAACCTTCTGCTTTACGGCGGCCTGTTGTTTGCAGCGCTTCTTTCTCTTGGGGTGCTGCTTTCACGTCTTTTTATCCGTCCGATGCGTGAGGCGGTTGTACTGCTGGACAACTTTATTAAAGATACTACACATGAGCTCAACACACCGGTGAGCACCATTGTGACCAATGTGGAGACGATCGATCAAAGTGTACTTGATGAAAAGACACTCAAAAAGATCCGGCGTATAGATATCTCTGCCAAAACAATTGCTTCGATCTATGAAGACCTTACCTATCTTGTTCTACACCATAAGGTTGCTGTGGTGGATGAGCCGTTAGAGGTAAAAGAAGTCGTACAGGAACGTCTGGCATACTTTAGTGACCACTTCTCTCAAAAGAAGCTTGAGGTGACAGAGCATCTATCGTCATGCCAACTGACCGTTGATCGAACAAAGATGATCCGAATCATCGACAACCTGCTCTCCAATGCTATCAAATACAACAAGCGCGGCGGTACGATA
The DNA here is from genome assembly GCA_039714575.1 of Campylobacterota bacterium. Taxonomy (GTDB): domain Bacteria; phylum Campylobacterota; class Campylobacteria; order Campylobacterales; family Sulfurimonadaceae; genus Sulfonitrofixus. The sequence continues at coordinate 78,550 of JBDLJE010000001.1, forward strand.
GAGGTCATTTTAGATGAGTCGAAACTGCAAGTCAGTGACAGCGGCAGAGGTATAGAGAGTGAAAAACTGGAGCATATCTTTGAGCGTTACAGCCGGTTTGACAAGAGTGTGGGCGGTTTTGGGATAGGTCTGCATATTGTGGCTTCGATCGTTAAAGAGTACGGATTCAGCGTTGAGGTGATGTCACGCCCCCAAGAGGGGACGGCGATCACTGTTTTTTGGCAGCAATAAACTCTGCAACTGTGTTGATATCATCTTCGCTGTAAGAGGCGACTTGCCCTGTCATCAAGGCTTTCATCGCTCCGCCGTAGCTTCCGTCTTTATACCCCTTAAGTGCCGCAACAAGCTCCTCTTTAGACATCTCGTTGATGACTTTGCTTTTGTTAAGAGCGTGTTTTTCACCGGCAGCACCGTGACAAGAGACGCATTTTTTATACAGAGCAGCTCCGTCAGCCGCCGCCAAGATTGAGGTGATTCCTAAGATCAGTAGTAAAGTTTTCATGACTTTTTCCTTTTTTAAAGATGTCACATTCTAGAGAGTCATTGTGGAGCGATCGTGAAGATATAAAACCGTTTATTTATATGTATAAAAAATGTTCTGTACTCGTAAACAGGGAGCTATTTTTACTTTATTTAAAAAACATCGATCTAACTCGATTTCTTTACTTTCATTTTATGCTTACTAAGAGTATAATTGCGCCATTAAATTTATAGCTATATGAACGGTTTTATTTCACTTTTAAGCAAAAGCAAACAAAGTGAAGATTACAATTTTGTAATACTTGTTCAAAGAAGGTACAAAAACGATGAACTCAGCAGAGATTGAAAAGTTAGGCATCCAGAATATTGGTAAGCTCTTTTACAACTTAAGTTATGACGAACTCATTAAGCACGAACTGGACAACGGTGAGTGTGCTTTGGCTGACAATGGTGCAACCATGGTCGACACAGGTATCTTTACAGGTCGTAGTCCCAAAGACAAATATTTTGTAGACCAGGACCCTTCAAAGAAGTATATTGCATGGGGTGACGTGAACCGAACGATCACACAAGAGAACTTTGAAGAGTTATATAAGATCGGAACAGCGCAGCTTTCAGGCAAAGATCTTTATATCATGGATCTTTTTACAGGTTCGTCTCCTGCAAGTAAACGCAATGTACGTTTTATCTCTGAGATCGCTTGGCAGGCGCACTTTGTTAAAAACATGTTTATTCGTCCTACCCAAGCGGAACTAGAAGGCTTCGCACCGGGCTTTACTGTTATCAATGCATGTAAAGCGACTAATGATCGTTACAGAGAGATGGGTCTTAACTCAGAGGTTTTTGTTATCTTTAATGTTGAAGAGAACGTAGCTGTTATCGGTGGCACATGGTACGGTGGTGAGATGAAGAAGGGTATCTTCTCTATGATGAACTACTGGCTTCCGCTCGAAGGCAAGATGGCGATGCACTGTTCTGCAAACGTAGGAAAAGATGGCGACACGGCACTCTTTTTCGGTTTAAGCGGAACAGGTAAAACAACACTCTCTACTGACCCGCATCGCGCTCTTATCGGTGATGATGAGCACGGTTGGGATGATGAAGGTGTTTTCAACTTCGAAGGCGGTTGTTACGCAAAAGTGATCAACCTTGATGCTAAGTCAGAGCCGGAGATCTTCGCAGCTATCCGTAAAAATGCACTTCTTGAAAATGTGGTTTATAACGAAAACGGTGCTGTTGATTATGAAGATGGTTCTAAAACAGAGAACACACGTGTCTCTTACCCTATCGAACACATCGACAACCGTAAAGAAGATCTGATGGCGGGTCACCCTGAAAAGATCATCTTCTTGACAGCAGATGCATTCGGTATCTTGCCTCCGGTCTCTAAACTCTCTAAAGAGCAGGCGATGTACTACTTCCTAAGTGGCTACACAGCTAAAGTCGCGGGTACGGAACGTGGCATTACTGAACCTGTCGCGACATTCTCTGCATGTTTTGGTGAGGCATTCTTGCCACTTCATCCAACAGTCTACGCTAAACTTCTTGGTGAGAAGATTGACAAACACAATGTTGAGGTCTTCTTAGTGAACACAGGCTGGACAGGCGGTGCTTACGGTGTGGGTAAACGTATGAGTATTAAAGATACACGTGCCTGCATCAACGCTATTCTTGACGGAAGCATTAACTCGTCTGAGTTTGATACGACTAAAACATTCCGTCTTCAGGTCCCTAAAACACTTGGCGACATCAACCCAAGTCTTCTGAACCCGCGTAATGCATGGGAGGACAAAGCTGAATTCGATGCTAAGCGTGATGAGCTTGCGGGTATGTTTATCAGTAACTTTAAAAAGTACATGACTGAGGACAGTGAGTTCGACTACTCACAAGCCGGTCCACAAATAGACTAAAAATTCCAGCTTCGGCGCATCTTGCGTCCAACTCAGACACTCTACGCACAATAGTGCTCTATCGGTCTGAGTTAAACACAACCTACACCTGAGATCTGTAAAGAAAAAGCCAACTGCTTGGCTTTTTTAAGATCGGAACCAAAGCAGATGTACGAAGTACCTGCGACGGGTGATCCACTTTTACCTATGCAAGAACTTTTAGATGAGCTTGCCATCTTTTCATAATACATTTCCCATCGCAAATCGATTATTAGCTATAATTTCAAAAATAAACTATTTGGATCTCTATGGAAGATATGCTCACAAATTTAGTAACCTATGGTTATATCGGTCTCTTTTTATACTCTTTGGGCGGCGGGTTCGTTGCGCTTATGGCCGCTTCTGTTTTAGCCTCGCAAGGGCAAATGGACCTTGGTATTGTCATGACGGTTGCCTTTGTCGGAAACTTTATCGGCGACACGCTTCTTTTTTATATGGCACGCTACCATAAAAGCGACATGATGAACTACCTCCGCACACATCGCCGTAAACTTGCACTTTCGCATGTTTTGATGAAGCGTCACGGCTCTTGGGTGATCTATTTACAGAAGTTTGTATATGGTATCAAGACCTTGATCCCATTGGCTATCGGTATCACGAAGTATCCGTTTGTGGCATTTACGATCAATAACTTCATCGCAACTATCGTCTGGGCTTTTGTTGTAGGGTTTGGAAGTTATCTGGCGGGTGACGTTTTGATGAGCGGCTACCAAGTTGTAGCCGACAGACCGTATTTGGCGCCGGTTATTCTGTTTACCATTGCGGGTGCTATCTGGTACTACATGCACTGGGCAACAAAAAAACGGTAAAATTAAAAGTTTCAGCTTCGGCATATCTTGACAACCTGCACCAAATCTGAAACCTTTAAGAATTGGCGCAATTATTTATGATGAATTTCGCTCTCTTTTAATCTTCGCTCTTAATTTGTGTAAATCTGTGTAATTCGTGGACAACTGCTCTCGCTTTTTTTACAATTGATTAAATTATAGTTTCTTGATCTTCATGATCTCATCGCGAAGCCGTGCAGCCTCTTCAAACTCCAAGTTCTTAGCGGCGTATTTCATCTTGGCATTCAACTCATCCAGCAGTTTTTTACGCTCGGCTTTCGGCATCTTGTCGGCCTTTTTACTTTTGGCGTAAAGTTCTCCGGCATCGTCTACTTTCAGGTCGGCGTCGAGGAGGCGTTTTACAGTTTTAGGCGTAATGCCGTGCTTTTTGTTGTGCGCCATCTGGAGTTCACGGCGTTTAGTCGTTGTGTCCATTGCCCGCTGCATGGAACCTGTGATCCTTTTAGCGTAGAGTATGACGCGACCGTCAGCGTTGCGTGCGCCGCGGCCGATGGTCTGTATGAGAGCGGTCTCTGAACGCAGGAAACCCTCTTTGTCTGCATCAAGAATAGCGACCAGGCTTACTTCCGGCAGGTCTAGTCCCTCACGAAGCAGGTTGATCCCCACTAGAACATCAAAGTCACCTCTTCGAAGACCGCGAATGATCTGGTTGCGTTCGATGACGTCGATGTCAGAGTGCATGTACTGGATCTTGACACCCAGGTCAGCCATGTATTTGGTAAGACCTTCGGCCATCTTTTTAGTGAGTACGGTAACAAGGACTCTATCGCCTTTGGCAACGGTCTTGACGATCTCATCGTGCAGATCTTCGACTTGGTTTTCAGAGTCTTTAATGGTGATAGGCGGGTCGAGCAGGCCGGTGGGACGAATGATCTGTTGCGCCTTTGCGGCTGAGATCTCCAACTCATATTCAGCCGGTGTCGCTGAGACAAAAAGGTAGTGGGGCGCTTTATTGATAAACTCGTCAAGCTTGAGAGGACGGTTGTCAAGAGCGCTGGGCAGACGAAAACCGTAATCGACCAGGACCTCTTTACGGCTTCTGTCTCCGGCATACATCCCGCGAAACTGCGGCAGAGAGACATGTGACTCATCAACGATGATCATGTACTTGTCATGGTGCAGGTCAAAATAGTCCAGCAGGGTATAAGGGGCTTCACCCGGTTTTTTACCGGTAAAAAGACGGGAGTAGTTCTCTACACCCTTGCACATCCCCGTAGTCTCCAACATCTCCAGGTCAAACTCGGTGCGCTGTTTAAGACGCTGTGCTTCAACGATACGGTTCTCTTTCAGATAGTAGTCCAAACGATCATCAAGCTCCTCTTCCATCCGTTTAATAGCAATGGAGAGCTTCTCCTGACCGACAGTGAACTGGCTGGTGGCATAGATAGTGAACTTCTTATGCTCTTCCAGCTTTTTATTTGCGATGACCTCAAAAGAGTAGATAGCCTCGACTTCGTCACCAAAAAACTCGATACGAATCGCCTCGTCCTGCATATAAGGGGGATGGATGTCGATGACATCGCCGCTGACACGAATGTGCCCGCTGTCAAAATAGGCATCGTTTCGGGTGTATCCCATGTCGATGAGACGAAGCAGCAGTTTCTTCTGTGAGATCTCATCACCGATCGCAATACTCTGGACCATCTTCTCATACTCTTCAGGATCACCCAGACCGTAGTTGGCGGAGACGGAAGCGATGACGATAACATCATCATAAGAGAGCAGGTTGGCAGTGGCAGAGAGGCGCATACGCTCCAGTTCATCATTGATAGCACTGTCTTTTTCAATAAAGAGGTCCTGACGGGGGATGTAGGCCTCAGGCTGGTAGTAGTCATAGTAAGAGATAAAGTATTCGACATGGTTGTTAGGAAAGAACCCCTTGAACTCAGAGTAGAGCTGTGCGGCAAGAGTTTTGTTATGCGTCATGATAATGGTCGGCATCTTGGTGGCTTCAATGGTCTTAGCCATGGTATAGGTCTTACCGCTTCCCGTCACACCTTCCAGTGTCTGGTACCGGTTGCCTTTCAAAATACTCTTAGACAAGGTCTTTATAGCCGTAGGCTGGTCACCTGCGGGTTCGTACTCGGTCTTTACTGTAAACTCTGCCAATTGCTGCCTTCGATCAATGATTATCTACTTGAATCTACAAGTTTATCTGTTTAAAACTATTTAATATCACCACTAATATTTTTTATGATAAAATTATATCAAAAGCAAATCAACATATAGAGAATCAATGCAGGAATCGACCACCTTAGAGAAATTAAGCCAAAAAGTCAGCCAAATGTTACGCAACTATGATGAACTGCGTGTAGAAAACAGTGAACTAAAAGAGAAGATCGAACATTTGGAGTTAGATCACTCGGCAAAAGAGGCAGCGGTCACGCAGATGCAAGAGGAATTAACCGAAAAAGACCGCGAGATCGAAGAGATCGTGACAAAGATCGAAAGTATGTTGGGTTAAGAAGAAGATCATGAAACAGGCAGGAGAGAGATAGATGAGTACAAAAGTGTCTCTCACCATCAACGGCAGCCGTTTTGACATCGAGCTCGAAAATGAGTTTGCATATTTTCTGAAAGAGCAGATGAAAAAAGACTTTAACACAGAGGGCAATAATGATGCAAAGACCCTTTTACATGCCTATGTCCGAAGAAATGCCGAACTCTTTAAGCAAGAAGAGGAAATAGTTGAGATCTTAAACAGATTAGAGAGTCAAAAAAAGTAAAAGCCACTGCAGACTTCTGGTGAAAAGCAGATACCTTTTAGAGTATAAACAGTTCTAGGTGCACAATTAGATATACTCAAACTAGATAATTTTTTATGAAAGAGAGATATGAGACAACTATTAGTAACCGGGGTTATACTTTTGCTGGCGTTCGTCATAGCAGGATGTACAGAGAAACCAAAAGAGATTCATACCTTAGACTGTGTTCTTCATAGTGTTGACAACCCTGTACTTGGGGAGGAAGTCGTATTTGAACGTGAATATGCCATAAAAAACGGGTATGTGTACCATTTTAGTATCTATGACAATGGACGATTGGTGGTCAATAATGAAGGAGAGTACCTTAAAGATATGACTAGAGCTCGAACGTATCAAATGTTCTTTAACAATAAAGTGCTGCCAAATATGGAATATACATTTAACGAAGACTTCAGTGATGTCTATTTTTTTATTCATAAAAACGGTATTAAATACAGCTATGACTGTAATACAACAATAGACTTTAAATCAGTTACTTTTAGACGATAAGAATATGTTTCAGCAAACTGTAAGAATAGTTGATTCATAATGTGTCCAGGTTGCAAGAGTAACCAAACATTTTAATTTAAGGAGTTCTTTATGAAAAGAGCTGGTTTTACAATGATCGAATTGATCTTCGTTATCGTTATTTTAGGTATTTTGGCAGCGGTTGCGCTTCCTAAATTTGCTGGTGTTTCTGACCAAGCCAATGCACAGAAGTGTAATGCGTTTGTCGGTACACTTAATCGTACTGTTGGACCGTCAATGTGGTCAGCGTCTATTGCGAACAACCTGGGTGGAGGTATTGAAACCTTTACATTCGGTGCTACTACGCTGTTTAATGATGTTCAGACGTATATCGAACTTCAGGATATCCCACTAGAGTGTTTGTCAACTGGTACAGTTGTACCACCAGCACCATTTACATTTATTGGAGCACCTGTAATGCCATTTGTAGTAGGTAATGGTGTTCAAATCTCTTCACCGACATTTGGAACATCAAACTACTCGTTTGATCACAACTCGTCAGGTGACCTCAGTGCATCTGCGACCTGGACTTGGAGAAAATTACCATAATACTTAGCTAGTAAGCATTGTATATAGTCCTTCGTGGAGGAGGGGTGACCCTCTCCATGAAAACCTCTAAATCACAATTTATACTTTCAAACAGTTGTTTCACCTCTTCTTTTTACAGTTTCCAAACCAAAACAGACAAAACAAGTTCAACCTTTACCTAAACTTTGACTAGCTAACCACAACCTCCACCTATATCATGAATGATTACTGTATTATGCTGTTTAAAAAGGATCGTATGTGAAAAACAGAAAACTGCGAATGATATTAGCTTACTTCATAAGTGTAGTGCCAACAAGCCAAGCAAGATGTTTTTTATATAAAACCATGTTTGGTTATGAAATTTCTCAATCTAAAATAGGCTGGAAGACAATAATCGTGGTAGATAATGCTACATTGACAAAGTGCCATATAGGTAGAAGAAACAGCTTTGTCGGTCCTATGGGTATTATGATAAAAGAGGATGCCAGTATTGGGTCTATGAACAGTTTCAGTTGTGGTTGGTGGGCAACAGAGAAGCAGTATGAAAATAGAAATTATGAACGAAGTTTATTATTAGAAAAAAACTCTCTGATCACCTCTGATCACTATGTTGATGTTGTGGGCTCTTTTACACTTGCTAAAGAGTCATGGATCGCAGGAAAGGGTTCGCAGTTCTGGACACATGGTGCAGGTGTCAGCGATCGCAATATAGTTATTGGAGAAAACTGCTATGTTGGAAGTGCTGTGAGGTTCGCACCAGGATCTTCTATAGGGCATAACACTCTTGTTGGGTTAGGCAGTATTATTACAAAAAAATTTACCTCTGTAAATGTTATTATTGCAGGACAACCTGCAAAAGTAATCAGAGAAAATTACAATTGGAAAACTCAAGACAATATATGAGTCAAAAACTTGATGGTTTAATAAAACTTGAAAAATATTCTCTTACATTTTAATAAGAAAGCTGCGTTTGGTATTATGAGAGCAGCATAAACACATGAAAGTCGCTGTTGCTAATAGACTTTAACTGCACGATAAATAGTAAATTTGTCTACTGGAAAACTTTGCTAAAATATGGTATAGTTATTTATTATAAGAAATTGATTCATTTATAAAGGGTTATCTATGAAACGAACTGCATTTACTTTAATTGAACTTATTTTTGTTATTGTTGTACTAGGCATTTTAGCGGCTGTTGCTATTCCTAAATTAGGTGGTACTGTAATCAGTGCACAGATAGCAAAAGCACAAGGTGATGTAGCGGCAATTCGTGCCTCTATCGCCAGTGCGCGTCAAAAGTTGCTGGTTACCGGTCGGAATGCTTATCCAACCGCACTTGACCAACTTGGAGCAAACTCTGTGGAGGGTAATACTCTTTTTGATCAAAACGGTACTGACGCACAAGTCACTGCGAATACAGCTGTCAGGATTCTTACATACCCTATTTATGCCGGTGCAAGTACCAGCACTGGAAAATGGTACAAGTTAGATGGTAATTATAATTTTACAGTAGATGAAACACCTGTAACCTTTACTTATACGCCTGCAACCGGACTTTTTGATTGTGTACACACGGAAGACTTTTGTCAAAGAATTACAGAGTAAACCGAGCTGTCCACTCAATTAATTGAAGTATAATGCTCCTCTATAAAGGATTTTGTTGTACTTCTTTAATATTTCCCTATTAAATTCCCCTTTAGAGCCTTTAACATATTGCTATGATCGCCACTTGGAAGTTGGCAGAGAAGTGCAAGTCAATGTTCGAAATAGAACTTTATCGGGTGTTGTAATCGACAGTTGTGAAGAACCACTTTTTAAAACTTCTTCAATTGACCATGCTACATTAAATCTTTTCTCTGCAAAGCAGATAAAATCTGCAAAGTTCATTGCCCAATACTACTTTTGTTCACTTGGCGAAGCGTTAAACCTGTTTGTACCTTTTTTAAAAGAAAACAGTGAAGAGCGTACTATTCCCACGGTTAATGGTGAAGATCAAGAAAAAAACGAGAGTGAAAGTTTTATAGAGCTTTCTGATAAACAGAAAGAAGCCTTGTCTTTTTTACAGCAGTATCCGGTTTCTCTGCTGTTTGGTGACACCGGTTCGGGCAAGACAGAGATCTATATGAAGTATTTTGAAGAGGTTCTTCGTCAAGGCAAGCGAGCCATTTTTCTGATGCCTGAGATCTCTTTGACGCCGCAGATGCAGATCCGCCTGGAAGAGCATTTCGGTGATGCGGTGGTGATGTGGCACTCCAAGGTGACCAAGCCCCAGAAGAAGAAACTGTTGGAGCGCATCTATAACGGTTCGGCCAAGATCATTGCCGGGGCGCGTTCGGCACTCTTTTTGCCTGTAGAGGATCTGGGCTTGATCGTCGTTGATGAAGAGCATGATGATAGCTATAAAGCAAATGCCCGTCCTCGCTACCATGCAAGGGACATGGCGATCTATATGGGGAAGCTCTATAAGGTCCCTGTTGTTTTAGGCAGCGCGACACCGTCGATGAACTCCTATGTGAAGTTCCCGAACTTCAGACTTAAAGGGGGGCACTTTTCCGCGGATAGGACATTCGTGTTTGAGTCCTGCAGAGAAGAGATCACAGCGAGTGTTGAGTCTGCCATTGTTCAGACAAAAGCAGACAGTGAACAGGCCATGCTTTTTATTCCGACCCGTGCTAATTTTAAATATCTTATATGCGCAGCTTGCGGTCATACCCACTCTTGCCCCTACTGCAGTGTCGGTATGAGCGTCCACAGAAAAAGCAATGCCATAAAGTGTCACTACTGCAACTTCTCGGAACGTATCCCTTCAGAGTGCAGCGAATGCGGTCATGAGATGTTGACGTCGAACCGTTTGGGAACGGCGGAAGCCGTCCATTTTTTTGAAGAGAACCATCCTGACATCAGTGTGGGACAATTTGACAGAGATGCCGTCAGTACCCAAAACAAACTCAAAAAACTGCTCAGAGCTTTTAATGCAAAAGAGATCGATCTGCTCATCGGTACACAGATGCTCTCAAAAGGGCATGACTATCACGATGTGACATTAGCTGTCATCTTGGGACTGGACAACCAACTCAACATGAGTGATTACCGGGCCAGAGAAAAAACCTTGTCGCTTCTCATTCAGATCGCAGGACGCAGCGGGCGTAAAAAAGCTGCTAAAGTGTTGGTCCAAAGTTATAACAGGGAGTTTTTTGAACCCTATATCGGTAACTATGAGCAGTTTTTGGAAGATGAAAAACAGTTTCGTAAAGGCCTCTACCCTCCATACAAGAAGTTGGCGCGGATCCTGTTCGCACATAAATATGCGAATAAGGCTGAAGAGGCGATGCAGATGATGGTTGAAAACCTTCGTCAATTTCAAACTGTTGAGACCATAGGTTACGGTGCTTCTCAAATAGAGAAGATAGCCAACAAGTACCGCTATCAGATACTGCTTCGTGCTGATAAAAGTACAGAGTTGATCAAAGCGATCAAAGTCAGTAAGGTCGATCTTGCCGAGATCGATATGGACCCGATAGAGTTTATCTAAGCGCAAGTGAGCTCTATCGGCGTATAAAATACCATTATACGTCTATATTTCAATGGGTTTAATCTTATTTAACACTTAAAGTTGTATCATAAAGATAACTACATAGTAAAGAGTACACATGAAAAGAGACTGGTCCGTATTTAGAATCACTATTTTGCTTTATGCCATCGTTGTCCTGCTTCCGTTTAACTATTATTTTGCAAACCATTCATTTGACAGTATGCAGAACGATGGTGTGACCATGAATCGTCTGGTCTATGTTAACGGAACCATCCAGCGGGTTATAGGGATGGAAGATGTTGCACAGAGGCAAAGACTGATCGATGAAGTTGAGTCGTCATTTAAAGCCATAGATCATGATTTTTTGCAAGCAGCGGCTAATACAGAGTTTGTGGCTCTGTTCCGTGCGAACGAGGGTTATGACCGTATGATCGAGACTTGGATAGACCTGAAGATGGCCCTTGACGAGAAAGACCTTGCCGATGCCCTTGGAGACAAGTGCTGGAGAGAGGTAAACGGCTTTGCAAAGACGGCAGAAGAGATGCTCGCTTATAAAAGCGGGATAATGCTTGACAAACTGTATCTCTCGCTGGTCTTTACGATGCTTACTGTAATAGCATTAATATTTCTGATCAGGTTATATATACGTATTCAGATACAAAAACATGCGATCCATGACCATGTGACCGGGTTGTACAATAAAAAATATTACAACGAAGCGCTGCAAAATGCGAAACTTCTTGCTTCCCGTCATAAGAGCCCACTTTCACTGTTGGCAATATCATTTGATGATTACGATGATATAAAAAGTACGTTAGACCAAAAGCAGTTTGAGGTGTTTTTGCAAGCGTTCAGCAAACAGGTCAGAGAACTGTTTAGGCAGAGTGACACTGCCTGCAGGATCGAAGCAAACAGGTTTGTTGTGATTGCCCCTGATGCAAGTTTGGAGAATATCCAAAAACTTGCAGTTCGTCTGGAGAAGAAGTTGAGTATACATCAATTTGAACTTCAAAATGCAGTTGACCTTCGTATAGGTGTGGCCAGTTATCATAAAGACAGCGGAATGCCGATCTTGGAAGAGGCAGAAGAGGTCATGAAACGAAGCAGCACAGTCAGTATCGGAGGCCAATCATGAAACGCAGCGCCTTCACATGGATTGAACTTATCTTTGTTATCATAATTTTAGGGATCTTGGCTGCCACTGCGATTGCAAAACTAGGCGGTATGTCGGAACGTGCGACCGAGGTCAAGTTAAAAGCATTTAAAGGGACACTGAACCGTACATCCGGTGCCGGTTTTTGGTTTAAGTCGATCGAAGACGGCCGTCAGGGAAGTGTTGCATTTGCAGATTATGATGCCGTAATGGACCAATATGTTGAATTGGTTCCGGGTTATACGTCGGGTCCATCTTTAGTGAACTGTAATGCAGACGGAAACGGGACATTTTTAACATATGCATTCACTGTGAATTATGAGATACGGTGTAAAGACGGTGATATATTTGAGAGTCCGCGGTTCCGCCTTTACAATGTTGATACCGGTGAATATGTAGATTAATCGTTTTTTCCGTTCAGTTTTCTCAACTCCCTCTAACGCGAGAAGCGCTAAAATCCTTTTACCAGAGGGACTATAATCTATGATAGAACGCGTAAAAACTAAAAAAATATATGTGGGTGATGTGGCTGTCGGCGGGGATGCCCCTGTCTCTGTGCAGTCGATGACCTACTCTCAGACCCATGATGTCGCGGCGACGGTGGAACAGATCAACCGTCTGCATTTTGCCGGCTGTGATATCGTCCGTGTTGCCGTACCGGACATGGAAGATGCTTTGGCGTTGAAGAGTATAAAAGAGCAGATATCCTTGCCTCTGGTTGCCGATATCCATTTTAATTACAAACTGGCACTCGTCGCAGCTGAAGTGGTGGACTGTATTCGTATCAACCCGGGCAACATCGGGGAGCAGTCACGTGTTAAAGACATTGTAAAAGCGTGTCAGGAGCGTAACATCCCGATCCGTATCGGGGTCAATGCCGGTTCTTTGGAGAAGCAGTTTGAAAACAGGTATGGACAGACAGCAGAAGGTATGGTAGCTTCTGCTGAGTACAACATCAAGTTTTTGGAAGACCTTGGTTTCAGTGACATCAAGGTCTCTTTGAAAGCTTCGGATGTTCAGCGTACCGTTGATGCGTACAGAATACTGCGTCCGAAAAATGAGTACCCTTTCCATCTGGGTGTTACCGAGGCGGGAACGATCTTCCATGCAACGATCAAAAGTGCGATAGGACTTGGAACACTGCTGCTTGACGGTATCGGTGATACGATGCGTGTCTCGATCACCGGAGAGCTTGAAGAGGAGATCAATGTCGGCCGTGCTATTTTAAAAGACAGCGGTGTGGCGAAAGAGGGACTTAACATCATCTCCTGCCCGACTTGCGGACGTATTGAAGCAGACCTTGTAAGTGCTGTCAGCGAGATCGAAGAGCGGACCAAACATATCAAAACACCGCTTAACGTCTCAGTCATGGGGTGTGTGGTGAATGCCATCGGCGAGGCGGCACATGCTGATGTCGCTATCGCTTACGGCAAGGGCAAAGGCCTGGTGATGGTCAAAGGTGAAGTGGTGGCTAATTTGAATGAAAAAGAGCTGGTAGAGCGGTTTGTGACAGAGGTGGAACTGATGGCTGAAAAAGATGAGAAGGAGAGCTGATGGAAGAGGGTCTATATAATTTAGCGTTTGAGCGTTCTATACTTAGTTCGATAATTTTTGAACCGACGCAATATGATGACATGGAGAACATCTTAAACACGGAGGACTTTTATCTTCCGGCCCACCAAGATATTTATGCAGCCATACAAGTATTGGTCCATCGTGATGAACCGATCGATGAAGAGTTCATCAAAAAAGAGCTGAGCCAAAAGAAGAAGTTCGATGAAGCCGTGATGTTGGATATCCTTTCGGCTAATCCTATCTCAAATACGATGGCGTATGTCAAGGAGATAAAAGATAAGTCACTGAAGCGTCATCTTTTGACGTTGACGACAGAGATCAAACGTGTGACACTCGAAGAAGAACTTCCAAGCACTGAAGTGGTCGATATGGTCGAGAAAAAGCTTTACGAGATCACGCAGGACTCACAGACAAGTGATTTTAAAGATGCCGATGAAGTGACGATCAAAACGATGGAGTACATCGCTGAGATGAAAGCTCGCGGCAACACGGTGCTTGTCGGTGTTGATACCGGGTTTGAAGAGCTTAACAAGATGACGACAGGTTTTGGTAAAGGCGACCTTGTTATTTTGGCAGCGAGACCGGCGATGGGGAAGACCTCATTTGCACTGAATATTGTTCAAAACTTATTGGACAAAGGAAAAGGGGTCGCTTTCTTCTCTCTGGAGATGCCGGCCGAACAGCTGATGCTCCGTCTTTTGAGTATTAAGACCTCTATCGGTCTGCAAAAGCTGCGTGTCGGGGATATGAATGATGACCAATGGTCACGTTTGAACGCTGCTGTTGAGCAGATGCAGCATACCAAGCTTTTTGTAGATGATCACGGTTCGTTGAACATTAACCAGCTGCGTTCGAAACTCCGTAAACTCAAAGGCAAACACCCGGAGATCGAGCTCTGTGTGGTGGATTACCTGCAGATCATGAGCGGAACAGGCAACCAGGACCGTCACCTCCAGGTGAGTGAGATGTCGCGTGGTCTTAAGATGCTTGCACGTGAGCTGGAGATGCCGATCGTCGCACTGTCTCAGCTTAACCGTGGTCTTGAGTCGCGTAATGACAAACGCCCGATGTTGAGCGATATCCGTGAGTCGGGTTCGATCGAGCAGGATGCGGACATCATCATGTTCGTCTACCGTGATGACGTCTATCTCTATAAAGAAGAGAAAGAGCGTGAAAAGGCGGCAAAGGCCGAGGGCAAAGAGTTTACGCCGACGTATGTTGAAAAAGAGGAAGAGGAGGCTGAGATCATTATCGGTAAACAGCGTAACGGACCTACCGGGCACGTTAAACTTCTTTTCCAGAAGAAGCTGACACGGTTTGTGGATCGTCCTGCCTATAATGCTGTCGAGGTGGCGTATGAGAATGTAGACACATCATCGGCGCAGATGAATGTCTCAATGCCCACCATTTAAAGTTAAAAGTTATAGCTTCGGCACAATTTGCACCGGAGTTCACCTCTCAACGCACAGCAGTGCGCCTTCGGATTCACGTCCTGCACAACTTGCACCAAATCTATAACTTTTAAAAGTTCTTTTATGAACTAAATAAAACTAAATATGTTATAGTTATGCACTCTTTTAGATTGGATTGTTGTGATATTGATAAAACCGTCACTTTTGATAGGGCGTGAATACCTATACTTTTTTCTGCTCTCTTTAACACTTCTGTTTATTTCACTGTCTTTTGAGTTCTACAACTATACCAAGCTGACACAGTTTGATGATGCTGTGATCGAGGTTGAGGTGTTGAAGCACTATACAAAGACAAAAGAGGGAAGTCGATATGAGGTCTTAAAGCTGCGAACAGGAGAGGGTGCAACATTTTATATCACCTCTAAAACACCGCTGAAAGAGCTTGTAGGATACAAGACTAAGGTATGGGTTTTGACAAAGTATATTAGTTTTTTTGACTACATCAGAGGATTTGTCGCCAAGGGAGCGGTTGTCTCTATCTCAAGGTATAAAGCAAAAACATTTGAACTTGGCAACGCCTTGGACAATATGCATAACAACAGAGAGGTCTCGCAGATCTACGGAGCACTCTTTTTTGCACTGCCTCTCAGTAGTGCCTTGCAAGATCGCTTTTCTATGTTGGGGGTGTCACATCTTCTTGCTATCAGTGGTTTTCACTTAGGTGTTTTGAGCCTTATTCTTTTTACATTGCTTCGTCTGCCTTATGCCCAGCTCCAAAGTCGCTTTTTCCCCTATCGCCATCGCAACAGAGACCTCTCCCTCCTGGTCGTATTGATACTTGGAGGTTACCTGCTTTTTTTAGGGGATGTTGCCTCACTGCTGCGAGCATATGCTATGTTGATAGTGGGGTATGTACTCCATGACAGAGGTGTGAAGATCGTCTCCATGCAGACCCTTTTTGTGACATTGATGCTTCTGCTGTCGCTCTGGCCAAGACTCTTTTTATCCATGGGCTTCTGGCTCTCTGTCAGCGGGGTCTATTTTATCTTTTTATATCTGCGTTACTTTAGTGAACTGCCAAAACATATCACTTTTTTTGCTGTCCCGATCTGGGTCTATCTGATGATGACTCCCATCGCTTTGGTTCTGTTTGGAAATTACAGTCTGTATCATCCGCTCTCTATCGTCTGGAGCATCTTGTTTACACTCTTTTACCCGCTGGCACTTTTTTTACATCTCATAGGATTTGGAGAAAGCATGGATGGAGTATTACAACTTTTTCTCATGAGTGAACCGGATGGAAAACACTTTACACTTGCACTGTTTTGGTTAGTACCTTATGGGCTTTTAGCCTTGGGTGCACTTTATGCCAAGCGTCTGCTCTATCTACTTCTTCTGGTGGCTTTTGGAGTATCCGTAACTGCGGTTTATCAAGTAGCATAGCCGCAGACCATAGACAAAGATGATCCATGAGAGATAGATCCAGGTCAGTGCAAAAACAGTGACTGCAAACGGTCCGTAGATGGTACTGGTCGCTTTGGCAAAGAAGATGTAATGGACGAAGATAGCCTTAGAACTGCCCCATATCAGCATGGCGATCAAGGCACTTATGGCGGCCGACTTATAATAGACATAGACATTAGGTGCGACCTTGTAGATGAGAAAGAAGAGTGTCCACTCAATGATATATGGCAGCAGTGTTGAGACTTCGACGACATCACTGTTTGAAAAAGAGTAGATAAACCGGTTAACGGTGTTGGTCAGATAAAAAGAGACCAGTAACCCGATCGGAACCAGGATAATAAGCAGTAAATAGGTGACGATGGTCTTAACGTAGCCGTGGTCTTTAGCTTTAAAAATAGTGTTGACAACGTAAGAGAAGTTGATGAAAAAGAGCAGAGAGATAAAGAGTGTAATGGAAAGACTGATCATTCCAAGCTCTGCTGAGTTGTCGATAAAGGTGTCGATATAGTCAGTGATCGCTTCTGTCTGAACAGGAAGAAGGTGCTCTATCATAAATGTTTTCAGGCTGGCATAGTGTTCATCAAAACGTTCCAGTCTAGGGATAAGCGAGAAGATGATAACAAGAAGTGGAATAATGGTTGAGATGGTATAAAAACTGAGACTCGCAGCATAATAGGTCAACTCGTCATCAAAAAGTTTTTTGATGAAAAAACGGGTGTGACGGTAATAGTGGTTGCGTTTTATACTCTGGTTTAGCTGCATGGACTATTGTAACACAAGGGTGCTAAGTTGGTAGGAAGACTAAGTTCTCTTAGTCAAGTCCCATCTTGTTTGGGTTGAGGATGTTGTTAGGGTCAAACGCTTTTTTGATCGTCTTGAAGAGGTTCATCTCTTCATCGCTAAACGCCATGTTCATATAAGGCGCCTTGGCCAGTCCGATGCCGTGTTCGCCGCTTAGGGTACCGCCGAGGTCGATCGTTGCCTGGAAGACCTCTTCGATGGCTTCATAGCCTATCTTCACCTGCTCCGGATCTTTACCGTCAACCATCACATTGGTATGGACATTTCCGTCACCGGTGTGCCCGAAACATGGAATATTGATATTGTACTTCTCAGCGATCTTGTCAAACTCTTTAAGAAGCTGAGGCAAGACGGCGCGAGGTACCGTGACATCTTCGTTGATCTTCTTGCTACCGTAGACCGAAAGTGCCTGAGAAGCTCTGCGGCGTGCAAACCACAGGTCTGCCGCCTCCTCTTCACTCTGTGCGATCACGAACTCGCCACAGCCGTTCTCTCTGAAGACTTTCTCTATCTGGGCGAGCTGAAAGTCAAGGTCACTCTCAAGGTTACCGTCAACATCAGTTACAAGAATGGCACCTGCTTCGACTGGAAGTCCTTTGTTGTAGGTCTGCTCAACTGCGCGAATGGTCTTGTTGTCCAAAAACTCCATGGCAACCGGAGTAACACCCGATGCCATTGTTTTATAGACAGCTTCCATCGCCGAGTTCACGGTGTCAAAGATCCCCATCGCAGTTTTGGTCATCTTGGGTTTTGAAAGCAGTTTCATGGTCACTTCTGTTGTGACGGCAAGTGTCCCTTCCGAAGCGATCAAGATACCGGCGATGTTATAACCAGCAACGTCCTTGATGGTACGTTTACCCGCTTTGATGATGTCCCCGTTTGGCAGAACTGCGCGGATGGCCATGACGTAATCTTTAGTTATCCCGTACTTTGCAGCACGCATCCCGCCGGCATTTTCATTGACATTTCCGCCGATGGTCGAGTAGTTCTGGCTGGCTGGATCCGGCGGGTAGAAGAGACCGACCTCTTCGACCGCTTTTTGAAGGTCCATGTTGATGACACCCGGCTGCACGATGGCGACCATGTTCTCCATGTCGATCTCCAGGATCTTGTTCATATGCTTTTCAAAAGCAAGGACAATACCCCCCTTGCTAGGGAGTGCGCCTCCGGTAAAGCCAGAACCGGCACCGCGGGGAACAAGGATGATGCCATGCTCATTACAGTACTTTAAAATAGCACTGACGTCATCTTCGTTACGGGGAAAGAGAACAGCGTCCGGTTCGAAGTGTGCCCGTGTCGCGTCGTAAGAGTAGGCGATCATATGCGCTTTATCGTTATAGACATTCTCTTTGTCTAAAAGTTTTTCAAAAAAGTAAATATGCGAATGGTCTAACATGATCACTCCTCTATATTGAATTGGTCGATCAGTTCTTGTTCAGGTGTATCGAGTCCATTGATGTAATTATACAGCGGTTTTGATTCGC
Source organism: Campylobacterota bacterium (assembly GCA_039714575.1). GTDB lineage: Bacteria > Campylobacterota > Campylobacteria > Campylobacterales > Sulfurimonadaceae > Sulfonitrofixus. The sequence continues at coordinate 97,048 of JBDLJE010000001.1, forward strand.
TGTTATACTCTATTAACAACTCCAGATAGTGAGGGTCATATGCTTCTAAAGGCCGACTGGCCGCTCCCCATACCCACCAGGAGGTGGTGATCTCCTCAACACGGGAGTAAAATGGCAGCTTGACACTTTTCTCTTCAAATGCAACAGGGGTCAACTGGATCAGCGCCATCGTCTGGCAGTCAAGTGTGAAGAGGGCATTGTTGACATACGCATACAAAAGACCTATCTCAGCCAAGGTACAGTAGCCGGAGATGTCCTCTTTAAAGGGTGTCGGATGAGCCTGGTATGAGAGATAGGTGGCAAAATTGTCGGGGTGGACCCACTCAACACCATGAATGTTCTTGGTGATGATATGATAGGCCTCCTCGTTAGGCGCCAGTAGAAGAGCGCGAGAATAGCCGAAAGCCAAGATGACTTCGTCGCCGACCTGTACTTGCCAGTTCCCGTTAGGAAGGGAGTTCTGCTTTAGACCTTCATACTCTGAGAGGCTTAGTGTCGCTACGCCTGCAGCCGCATCAAACTCTGAGACAAAGGCATCTGCAACGATAACGCTGTGCTCTTTTGTAAAGTGGCGAACGACAAAACCGTGCACCCCTTTGGCGATCTGTTTGACCTTGACGGTCGCGCTTGTGTTGTCAGCGTTTACAGACTGGACAGGCAGGTGAAGTTCAGCTGCAGATAAAAAGAGGGGAAAAAGAAAAATCAGAAAAAATCTATGCACAAAGTGTCCTATGAAAATAATGAGCAATTATATCTCAGTTTTTCTTAGACAAGAAGGGAGAGATGAAAATAGACCAATACATTTGGCAAGTACCAAGATATAGGGGCGTATTAGCTCTTGGTAAGTAAAAATCTGCTACCCTATCGAAATTAAAATCAGGGGGAGAAATAGTTGATGCAGCGTCTGTTTTTATTGATATTACTCCCTCTTATATTAAGCGGTGCAAAAGTTGATTATCTGCGCTGGGAAAATGGTATGACCTATCTCAGCTTTTTAGCAAAACATGACCTGCCTTCAAGAACACTCTATTGGAACCTTGACGGTGAAGACAGGCTTCTTACTGAAGAGATCTACAGCGGGGTGGGGTACCAGATACTGCGAGATGAAAACGCATCTATCGAGCAGGTGCTTGTTCCTATCTCTGATGAACTGCAGCTCCATATCTATAAAGACAACAACGACACCTTTACTTTTGAAGCCATCCCTGTTCTTTACAGTTCTGAACGCCTCTCGTTTGCAACGACCGTTGAGGACAATCCCTCTTCTGCGATCTATAAAGCGACACATTCAAAACGAGCCATGAGCGCCTTTATCAGCGGCTTTAGAAAGTCCATAAACTTTGCATTGCATGTGCAAAAAGATGACCCGATCGTGATGATATATGACCAGAAGTTCCGTTTTGGAAAGCCCTTCTCAATGCCGCGTCTGCAACTGGCGAAGATCGAACTCCATGGCAAGTGGCACGGAGTCTATTTGGGTACGGATGAGCGCTATTATGATGCCAAGGGTCGTGAAGTGGAAGGTTTTTTGCTGGGCAACCCTGTAAAAGGCGCACGTATCAGTTCCGGTTTTACACGCAGGCGCTGGCATCCGGTACTTCATAAATATAGAGCGCACCTTGGCATCGATTATGCTGCACGAACGGGTACATATATCAGGGCAGCAGGTGCAGGCAAGATCATTGAGATGCGCCGGAGTCAAAGTTATGGTAACATGACCAAGATCCGCCATGCTGACGGATACATGACGCTTTATGCCCATCAGCAGAAGTTTCGAAAAGGGATGCGTCGGGGCAGACGCGTTAAGAAAGGCGAGGTGATCGGGTATGTCGGATCTACCGGATTGTCATCGGGACCGCACCTCCATTTTGGTCTTTACAAACATAACCGTGCTATTAATCCGCGCAGTGTCATACAGGTAACGACCAAGAAGCTTAAAGGCAAACAGAAAAAGCAGTTCCAGGATATTGTAAAACGGTATAATGAAGAGGCTGAAATAATTTTAGCCGAGAACAAAAAGATCGATCGTTTTATAGATTTTGCTCCGGTCTGTTATGTAAAACATGACCTATTTGAAGTGGAGGGTGAGTGCAATGCAACAGTACGAGAATGAGATACAGCATGCACTGGCACTCTATCTAAACGGCAGTGAAGAGCATGACCTGCATGCGAGTGAGGTCGCTTACCTTCTTAAGAAGATCCGCAAAGATGATAAAGAGGAGTTCTTTTTATCGCTCTCGCGTATTCCGCAGGATGCGCGTGGAGATGTCCTTCTTGAACTGCCTGAAAAGCTTAAAGATGAGGCGATCAGCTTCTACTCGACCAAAGAACTTGCTGAAGCGATCGAAGGGCTGGAGTCGGACGATGCGACTGACCTTGTTCTGGATATTGACGAGTTTGATGAAGACAAGTCTGAAGCGGTTATTGCGCAGCTTGATGATGAAGATCGTGAAGAGATCGAACATCTCCTTCATTATGAAGAGGACCAAGCGGGTGCCTGGATGCAGATCGAGCTTTTTGATGCGATCTTGGATGAAAAGATCCAAACTGCGCGTGACCGTCTGAAGATTTTAAAAAGTTCCGGTGAGCTGGAAAATGTCCATCAGGTCTTTATCATCAACGAAGAGCGGCGACTGATCGCGACGATCCCCCTTGAAGATGTGATCCTTTTTGACTTTAACAAAACGTTTAGAGAGCAGTTGGAATCCAAAGAGTTCCGTTCGGTAGAAGCCACGGCAGATATTGAAGATGTTGCTTCGATGTTTGAGCAGTTCGACCTCTCGGTCTTGCCGGTAGTGGATCGACAAGGACACTTGGTAGGACGTATCACCTCGGATGATATCTATGATGTCATCGAAGAGCGTGCAACCGACCAGATCTATAACCTGGCCGGTGTTAACGATGACGTTGAGCAGGAAGAGAACCTTTTAGGTATCTTTAAACAGCGGGCGTCTTGGCTCTTTATCAACCTGATCACGGCGATTTTAGCGTCGATCGTTATTGGGGTCTTTGATGCGACGATAGCTGCTTTTGTGCCGTTAGCTATTTTAATGCCGATCGTTGCTTCGATGGGTGGAAATGCAGGGACACAGACTCTGACCGTTATGGTACGTAAGATGGCCTTGGGTGACATTGATATGCTCAATGCCAGGCAGGCCGTTATTAAAGAGTTCCTTGTCTCACTGCTTAATGGCCTTATCTTCGCCGTTTTGATGGGGATTGTTGCTTATATATGGTTTGACATTCCTAAACTTGGGCTGGTCATCGGTATGGCAATGGTCATCAACCTCCTGATCGCAGGTGCATTCGGAGCCCTGATCCCGCTGATATTAAAACGCATGAACATCGACCCTGCAGTCGGTTCTACAGTGCTGTTGACAACAGCTACGGATGTTTTCGGCTTTTTCAGTTTCCTGGGACTGGCCTCACTGATCCTCATCAAATAAAAAAAGCTGCAGCTTTTTTAGGGTATTGATATCGCCTATAAGTAATCTTTCTCCTTTCCGATATAATAATTTCATGTATAAAATAGAAAATATCTCATTAGAACCCTGTAATGACTCAGCCTTTGTCAAGCTGGAACGGATGCACTACTCTCAAGGCGGCGAGAAGCGAACCTGGGATCTTGCCCAGGTCCATGACAGTGTAGCCATACTCATCTACCATAAAGGCAGAGGCGCTTTTGTCCTTGTCAAACAGTTCCGCCCGCCGGTCTACCTTAAAAACCGAGATGGATTTACCTATGAACTGTGCGCCGGAATTGTCGATAAAGAGATGTCACTTGTTAAGATCGCCCAAGAGGAGATAGAGGAGGAGACAGGCTACGCTGTGAGTGTTGATCGGATCAAGAAGATCACCTCGTTTTACACAGCTGTCGGTTTTGCAGGTGCCAAGCAAGAGCTCTATTATGTGGTCGTAGATGAGGCTGACAAAATACATGAGGGTGGCGGTATAGATGTTGAGATGATAGAGGTTGTTTATCTGTCCATCGATAAAGCAAAGACGTTTATCTATGATGAGAAGACAGTTAAAACACCGGGTATCATGTTTGCGATGATGTGGTGGTTCAGCGAGATGAAAGTCGTTTAGAAAAAGCCAATTTCTTGGCTTTTTTAGACTTGGAACCAAAGTCGATATGCTTTGCATCGACGACGGAGACTTATGGTTCTAGAACTGGTAGCTTGCGTTGACGTAGTAGTAACGTCCCGGTTCGTTCATCAGCATAACATCACCGCCACCGTATAGCAGGGTAAGATCTTTATACGTATTTGATACGGCATAGGTTTTATCAAGTACATTATCAACACCAACTGCTAAGCCGAAACCGTTAGAGAGTCTGTGATCCACTTTTAGATTCATTATACCCCATGAAGAAAGTTCCTGTTCGCCGTTATCGCTATCGTAATTATTCCAGCTGCCGGCACCGATAAATTCGACTGTCGCCGTATTCTCTTGATAATAGACATAGTTAAGAGCCACATTACCTTTAAACGGCGGGATCTCTGCCAGGTCTTTATCTGTCTGACCTGCAAGCGGCTCATCTTTCTGACCGCGCTGATAAGCGACACCGAAGTCAGCATAGAGGTTGTCAAAGGCATAGTAGCTACCTGAAATATCAAAACCGTAGATCGTAGCATCAATGTTTTCAAATGCATTTTGCTCAAATGTTGTACTGTTTACTTGAACTTTTGGTGCTTTAGAGTTAAAATAGATATAGTCTTTCAACATGCTGTAAAACAGTTTTGTTTTCAACGTAAAGCTTTTATAGCTGTTCTTCATACCCAGGTCGGCTTCATAGTTTATTGTCTGTTTTAGATCAGGTGTTCCAACGATGACTTGTGCATTCTTTTCGACTGCATCTGCTCCTGATGGATTCATAGAAGAGTGGAAATAGAGCTCTCTAGCATCCGGTACGCGAGACGACTTTCCTACACCGCCGAAAAAACTCAGGTTTTCAGTTGTCTGATGGTTTGCAAAGATGTTGGCATTAAGAGCAGTATAGTGATTGTCTGGCTGCTCTGGAAGAAGAGGAACATCAGAGTTCGCAGGTTTGACGTTAGTGTCGTCGTAACGAAGGCCGTATTTGACGTTTAACGAAGAGAATTGTTGTTCCAGTTCTGCAAAAAATGCCAGGTTGGTTGTGTCTACATCGTCCATGCTTTTTCGTTCAGCACCATTCAGTAGCGGCCAATCAGTTCCATTTTTAAAATAGATGCCATCCCAATTACGGACACTGGCATCGAGGCCAAGGGTCATATCAAGATTATCGGTGAGTTCTGTAAGGTTTTTGAGTTTTGCACCTTGCATAGATGTTGTTAAGTGGCTGGTCATCTCTCCCATTGGACCTGTAGCAGCTACCCTGTACTTAGTCGACATCGGATGTTCAACATCAGAGTAGTAGTATTGAATATCAAGTTCTTTTGAGACGGTACCGATGTTACGGACAATGTACTCGGCAGTGTAGAGGTTTGAGTCGTCAAAAATTGCATCCATCTTGCTTGAAGGATAGAGGATGTCACTGCTGCGGTTCATCGTGTAGCCAAAACGAAGTTCCTGATCGTCGGTAATGTCAAAAAAGAGTTTTCCCATAAACGACTTTTTGCTGTAGGCTTGCATATCTCTATACTGGTCTTGCATAGCTGCTCCGGCAACTAAGGTAGGATCTGGACTGTTGGCAATATAGTTGTCAATTTGTTCAGCAAAATTATTGCCGTCGCCATCACGATATTGTCCGCTTGACTCGTCTGAAGCACTTAGTAAAATTCTAAAATTTTCTGTACCGCCGCTGACGGATGCGGAGATTTTATTGTAGTCAAAACTGCCGGCATTGAAGTTAAATGAGCCATGCACATCTTCTGTCGGCTCTTTGGTTTTGATCTTTACAGCCCCGCTGAGTGTTCCAAAGTTCTCAACGTCGTACGGCCCTTCGATGATCTCGATACTTTCGATGTTGTTGTTGACAATATGCGAGGTTGTCGGGTCCATACGGTTTGGACAGGCACCGCAGATCTTACCGTCATCGATAAGGACATTGATGTTGTCTTTTTTCTGTCCGCGCAAGATGATGTCATTGGCAATACCGCTACGGCGTACCAGGGAGATACTAGGTACTTTTTTTGCAAGCGCTTCAGCAACATCGGCTGATTTGATCTCATGACCGCTCACACCCTCTAAAGTGGTGCTTTCAACCGAGATCGTATCGATCTCAACTTCTGCTGCATTAAGTATGGCGGCACACGCCAGTGACAGGTAAACCAGTTTTTTCATTTTCATTCCTAAGTTATAACTTCTATAAGCTGCATGGATTATAAAAAAAGAGTGTTACATTAGTGTTAATTTTTAGGAAAACAGAAATGATTTTTATAAGCAGGGTAGAAAAATATCTGTTATAATTCGCCCTATGAACAGATCAGACAAAATCAAACGTATCACACTTATTTTTCTTGGCGCGCTCGCTTCGGGATATTTTATGTATAGCGGCTTTTCGCTTCTTATGACAGAAGAGAGTAAAGATGTAAATGCTTCGAGTGGTGTTATTCAACTTTCAAAGTGACCTGTGAAGGAAACTGCATCGTCACACAGTGCAGTGCGCCGTGTTGACGGATCAATACCGAACAATCTACACCGATGATCTCTCTTTTTGGAAATGCTTTTTGAATGATAGCCAAGGCCTCTTTGTCATGGGGGTCGTTATAGGTCGGAACGATGACAGCACCGTTGACAATCAGAAAGTTGGCATAGGTAGCGGGCAGTCTCTCCTCTTCATAATAGATCGGATCGGTCATAGGTAAATCCACAAGATTAAAAGGCTTCTCCTCAAGATCCCGGAATGTCTGAAGCTCTTTTTCCATTTTGGAGAGTGCTTCAAAATGCTCATCCTCTTCATCTTGGCACTGAACATACAAAATGGTTTTTTCGTCTGCAAAACGGGCTAAGGTATCGATATGGCTGTCGGTATCGTCACCGGCCAGGTAACCGTGATCAAGCCAGAGTACTTTTTGTGTTCCAAGGTTCTCATTTAAGATACTTTCTATTTCAAATTTTTGTGTCAGTTTCACATTGCGGTTTGGGTTAAGCAGGCACTCAGTCGTTGTGAGTAAGATGCCATCGCCATTGGATTCAATAGCACCGCCTTCAAGAATAAAACGCTCTTTTTTATAGTCAGCCTCATAATATTTTGCGACCTTGGAGGTCAGGGCATTGTCTAAAGAGGCATCGAACTTGTTGCCCCAGCCGGTGAACGTAAAGTCGATTACGGTCGGCTTGCCATCATCGAGTACGGTAATACCGCTGCAGTCACGTGCCCAGGTGTCATCACTCTCTGCTTCTATAAAATAGATGTTTTTGGTGCTTGAGAAGTGGGTTTTGACTCTCTCAATATCGTCGCAGATGATCAGACACTTTTCAAACTTGGCAACAGCCGTGGCAATGGCTACGAAGTTTTTTGAGGCCTCGTCAAGATAGGACGACCAGTCGCTCTTCTCATGGGGAAAGATGAGCTGTATAAAGGATTGTTGTTCAAATTCCGCAGGAAGTCGTTTTGTTATCTGATTTTCTTGCACTCTATTTCACCCTTCACTTTACATTCTCTTGCTATAATCACGCATGGCAACGATACGACTCAGCCGCAAGGCCTATTTTCATAATCTCGACATTATCGCACAAAAAGTTGGTGCAGTCTCTAAAATCGCAGTGGTCTTGAAAGACAACGCGTATGGACACGGCCTTCTTGAGATGGCACGACTCTCCAAAGAGTATGGCATCAGAGAAGCCGTCGTGCATAATCTCGATGAAGCTAACGAGATAAAAGAGTACTTTGAGAAGATCTTGGTTCTTGCCGGGTATGAGTACAGCGTTGATGCGAAGATGCATTATGCGATCAATGCACTTTCTCAGATAGAGAAGATGCCGCGTGGTACATCTGTTGAACTTAAGGTCGACACGGGGATGCACCGTAACGGTGTTGCGATGGATGAATTGCAGAAGGCACTGTCTCAGATCAGTGAACAAGGGCTTCTCTTAAAAGGGGTCTTTACCCATAACCGCAGTGCAGACACCTTGAGCTCTGAGTGGTTCTGGCAGCGAAAAAACTTTGAAAAAGTAAAAGAGCAGGTCTCGGCTTTTCAAAAGAGGTATGGTTATGAAACACCGCGTTTTCACTCCGCTAACTCTGCTGCAACTTTTCGATTTCAAGAGTTTGACGAAGACCTTGTCCGGGTAGGGATAGGCGTTTACGGCTGTCTTGAGATGGACCTGACGCTGGAGCAGCCTGACCTGCAGCCGGTGATGACACTGACAGCACAAAGAATTGCGGCACGTACACTTCATAAAGGTGAACATGTCGGTTACAACGCAACGTTCAGGGCTGAAAAAGAGATGACCGTCTCGACCTATGATGCAGGGTATGCGGACGGTCTGATCCGGGCGGCATCCAACAGCTATACAACACCGCAAGGTGAAGAGCTGCTCGGTCGGATCTCAATGGATAACAGCTCTTTTACAGGCGAAAGAGAAGAGTTGGTGATCTTTGAAGATGTGAACAGTTATGCGAAGGCAGCAGGAACAATTGGCTATGAGGTCTTAGCGGGTATGCATCCTGAGATAAAACGAGTAGTGACATAATATATGCCGTCATTCCTGCGAAATCAGGAATGACGGGTTTGTGTGACACTGTGTGGCAATTTTAAGTATGCTCTTAAAAATCAAAAATTTATAATCGTAGCGAAGCTACTTAACTCTTCTTGTCATCCAGTAGTGCTTTTTCCAGTACGGATCATTAATGCTTGAGATAATAACGCCTTTACTTGTAGAGGCGTGCATAAAGTCCCCGTTTTGCAGGTAGATACCCACATGACGGGTGTTGTAACCTGTTTTGAAAAAGACCAGGTCACTGGTTTTGATGGTCGACCGCGATACTTTTTTGCCGTAGTTCGCTAACGATTTGGTCGTCCTTGGGATCTTCATGTTGAAGTTGTCTTTGAATGCTCTTTGAACAAAAGCCGAGCAGTCGATGCCGTTGGAGCCAAAACCGCCTAACTTATAGGGGGTCCGATGCCATTTGTTATGGTAGGGATAGAGTTTGTCAAGGTCACCGTGGTTGACATGTTGTGAGGGTGAGCTGCTGCCTGCAGAACGGGTCGAACAGCCGCTGAATATTACCAATATAAGAAGAAAAAGTGTAAAACGCATCGTTAGCCTCAATTGCTTATTTTAATGATCGCTTGGGCGAAGATCACCCCGTCGATCCCTTCGATGATCTTTTCGTCTAGATTCGTACCGCTCTGCAGCCGGCACAAGATCTTGGCGTCAAAAAGGTAGCTTTCGGCAACATTTTGTGCCGATTTTGCCAGGTTCTCTTTAACAAGAATGTACTTTGCACCAAGATTATGCGCATAGACCACTTCACTCAGGTTAGCAGCTTCAAGTGCAAAAGAGAGACGGTTCTGCTGCATATGTTTGATGATGTCGAGGTTCTCCTCTCTGAAATGAATAAAGAGGGTGCTGTTGGCCGGCGTACGTTCGATCTCATCGATCTCATCGATATGATAAAACGGTTCAAAGTCGATGTAAGGGTGGCCTAAAAGAAGCATGTTGACCTCCTACGCTTTGTCTCGACACTCTGTCGAGCAGTAGAACTTGCCTGAAGAGACAATGGCTTCATTCGTGCTGATATAGGTGCCGCAAGTCTCACACTCCACCATGGTCTCTTCTTCATCTTTTCTCTTTTTATTCTCATGGCGCTCTTTAGTCAGAGGGGTGCTTTTTTTGATAAAGAAGAAGTAGACGGCAGCGATAACGGCGATAATAAGCAGTATTTTTAACAACATGGGCTCTCCTTAGATCTCAATCATGAGATAGTGACGGTTTTGTGTCTGAATGATCTGGTGTTGAAGCGAAGCATCCACTTCGTCAAAAACACGCTCGCCTTTATAAAAAAGAAGTTTACTCCCTTTTGAGACAAAAGGGGCACTCAGTTTCATCAGCATCTTAGTCTCTGTCACCGCACGGGAAGTGACAAGGTCAATAGGCCGAGGCTCCAGCTCTTCAACACGGCAGTTGGCAACAGTGACATTTTTCAGTCCGAGATCGGCCTTGATAAACTGCAAAAAACTGGCGCGTTTTTGCAGGGGCTCACACAAGATGACCTCTGTCTCAGGCAGAGCAAAAGCGAGTATCATCCCCGGGAAACCGGCACCGGTACCGATGTCCAAAATCGTGTTGACCTTGGGTAGAAAAGAGACCGGAAAGACGGCGTCGTAGATGAACTTGTCTATCAGCTCCTCTTTTTTGGCGCCGGTCAGGTTGTGGATCTTGTTCCATTTTTTCAGATGCTCTTTGTATCGTTTGACATACTCAAAAAACTGTTCATCAAGCGTGATGTTCTCTTTTAAAAGTTCTTCTTTTATATCCATAAGGGTCTCTTAGAAAGCATAGAACTTGTAGTTTAGACCACCGTAGGCGGAACCGGCGTTGAAGTCGGTGCCGCTCTCTTTGAAAGTCCAGTAGTGGCGGTAAGCCAGCTCGATCTCAAAGTCGGCAGGCAGCAAGAAGATCAGCCCTGTCTGGAAGCCGCCCATAAAGGCTGCTGTTGATGTGTTGTTGACATCAGTATTGACATCAGCGATCGAAGCACCAAGACGCACACCTAAAAAGAATTTAGCCGTTGATTTGGCGACGACTTTAAACTCGTCACTGACCCCTTCAAGCGCCAAGTAAGACGTTTGTGTTTTGTTGACAGGCTGCCCAATGCTGTCGGCTGCCGTATATCCCAGGTAGATACGGCTGTTCTTCTCCCGTAAACCGACCTTTAGACCATATTCAGGTCCAAAAGTGTTATCACTTCCTGTTGTTGAATTTGTAAGCTGTGTCGAGGTGGCACCCCCGTCAATACCGATAAACCATTCTGAGTCTTCAGCTAGAAGTGAAAAAGGGAGGGAGAGTAGTAAAAGTGCAGATAGAAATTTCATATTTATTATGCCTTGTGTAGATCGCTTTTATTTGAACCTTTATCATATAACATAAGCGCTCAAAAAAAACTTCACCTTTATAACAAAATGGTGACTTGCAGAGCTGTCATCGGATTTTCTGCAAAACTGCTGCCTTATAAAAGGTGCCCCATCTCATCTTTTTTGACTTGAAGATAGTCCTCATTATGCTCATTGGCATCGATAATGATCGGCAAGCGTTCAATGATCTCTATGTTTTCCAGAGAGTTGATCTTGTTAGGGTTGTTGGTAAGCAGACGGATCTTTTTAATGTTAAAGTGTTCCAATATAGTCGTGACTATCTCATAGGTGCGCTCATCTGCAGCAAAGCCGAGTTGATGGTTGGCTTCGATGGTGTTGAGCCCTTTATCCTGCAGTGCGTAAGCATTGATCTTGTTCAAGAGACCGATATTTCGCCCCTCTTGACGCAGATAGATCACCATCCCGCCCTCGTTTTCGACGGTGCTGAGTGCAAATTCGAGTTGGTCGCGACAGTCGCATTTTAGGCTGCCTATAGCATCGCCTGTCAAACATTCGGAGTGTACGCGGACGATCGGTGCCTCGTCGTCTAAAGACTCTTTATAGATAACAAGGTGTTCTTTGTGTGCTTCCTGAAAAGCCTTGACCTTAAAGTCGCCAAATCGTGACGGCAGGTTGGCAACATCTGAAATTTTTATGTTCATATTTTCTATTCTACTTCATTTTAATAATCTAGTCGATATTATATAGTCAATCGAATTATACATAAAAATTATCATTAAATTGTTTTAAAGGTCCAAAAAATGTTCCAACGTTTCCGTCGTAACCGTTTAAACCCGCATCTGCGCGCACTTGTTCGTGAGACACATGTCTCTAAAGATGACTTTATCTATCCGCTCTTCGTGCGTCCCGGAGAGGGCATAAAAACTGAAGTCGCTTCTATGCCGGGTGTATTCCAGATGAGTATCGATGAAGCCATCAAAGAGTGTGATGAGCTTAAAGCCCTGGGTCTGAACTCCATTATACTGTTTGGTATTCCAGAGACGAAAGACTCTGTCGGTTCCGATGCACTGTGTGAGCACGGGATCATCGCTGAGGCGGTGCGCAGTATTAAAAAAGCGCACCCAGACATGTTTGTTGTGACGGATCTCTGTTTTTGCGAATACACAGACCATGGGCATTGCGGGATCATTGATCATGTTCATGAGACGGTTGACAATGATGCGACCCTGGAGCTCTCAGGCAAACAAGCTATCGTGCATGCCAAAGCGGGAGCAGATATGATCGCCCCCTCAGGGATGATGGACGGTATTATCGAGACACTGCGAACAGCACTGGATGAAGGCGGGTATGAGAATTTACCGATCATGAGCTATTCAACAAAATTCTCTAGCGGTTATTACGGGCCGTTCCGTGATGTTGCAGAGTCGACGCCTTCGTTCGGTGACCGGGGTTCATACCAGATGGATCCGGCCAATCGCCGTGAAGCGATCAATGAGAGTATCTCTGATGAGGCACAGGGGGCCGATATCTTAATGGTCAAACCGGCCTTGGCCTACCTCGATATTATCCGTGACATCAAAGAGAACACACGTCTGCCGCTGGCTATCTATAATGTCAGCGGCGAGTACGCGATGCTTAAGTATGCCGGTGAAAAAGGTCTTATCGATTATGACCGTGTTATGATGGAGACAATGATCGCCTTCAAACGTGCCGGTGCCGATATTATTATCTCTTATCATGCAAAAGAAGTGGCGAAGCTTTTAGGATAGAAACCTCTTATGATGCATTCGATCCTTCTGTTTCTTAGCCGTTTCAGCGTCAAGCTTAAGATCGCTTTTCTTATCTTGTTCCTCATTACGGGGATCGTCTTCTGGAACCTCTCCTATATTTCGACAAACTATACTCTGTATGAGAGCAAGATGGCAGTGTCGGAGTCGTTGGAAAAAGCAAGAGATATTGAGAAGCTGATCACGCTCATACAAGAGGAGAGACGGGCTGCGCTCAGGTTTTTGTATGTAGATCACGACGCCAAGGCATTTGAGCATGCAGCCGAGCACACCAGTATGAGACTTGCACAAATGCAAGGGTTTATGCGCCAGTGCAGTTATGATAAAAAACGTACAATGCTGGAAAAAGGTTTTGTAAAACTTCCCACCATGAGAAAAGAGCTGTTGAACGGGGAGCTCAACGGAATAGACACGATCCGTTTCTACAGTGACAGACTGATCAAGCATATGATCGATATTGTTGCTTTGATGGTGCAGCAAAAAAACAGTGACGGTTTTATGGCTTACTTCAACATTATGAACGGTATTGAATACAGTGCCTTGGAGGCAGACCTGATAATGGCTGTGATGGGCGAAGGGGTGTTGACGGAAGAGTTTTTTGAAGTTATCGTTACGATGGACGGTAAAGCGCAAAGTGCTCTTGATAACTTTAACCGTGTTTCTGATATTTCGGTCCGCGAAAAGCTGTATGCCAACTACCGCAGCAGTTATTTTGTCGAGATCAATATTCAAAAAGACAACTTTCGCAACCGTCTTTTCAGGGATGAAGGCGATGTGTTCGATCTTCCTGTCTGGAACAGTTCTACCGATGCCTATCTTCAGCATCTTCGAGGGATCTCTGACTTTGAATATGAGAAGCTTTCGATTGTCTTGCGTGAAGAGATCGCGTATTATGAAAAGCGTGTTTACAAAGATTTTATACTCTTGTTTATCCCTATTTTGACCGTTGGTATGATCGCCTATTTTATCTTTTTGGATATCAATATCGCGCTAAGGACAATGCTTGACTTTTTAAGCGGCCGCAGATCCGATGCAAGCAAAAGTGACCGTCTTATGCTTTTGAGATCACCGAGTGAACTGGGGCAGGTCTACCGAAAATTGTATGCTTTTAATACCAAGATAAACAAGCAGATCAAGATCATTCGTCAAAATTATGAGTATGATGCATTAACCGCCCTTCCCAACCGAGTCAAATTGATGAGTGTGGTGCAGAACGCGATAGACGACAAGAAGAAGTTCAGCCTGCTCTATATCGACATCTACAACTTTTCGCTTATCAACGACTCTTTCGGGCAGTCGGTAGGGGATGTCTACCTTAAAGAGGCTGCCAAAGTATTGTTAGAGCTTGTCAAAAAGGTTGCTATCGATCCGCTCATAAAGTTGAGTGTCTACCGTATGGGGTCTGATGAGTTTGTAGTTGTCTGCGCCGACCAGCAGTATATTTCAAGAGTGCTAGAAGCTCTGACCAATACATATCTGGTGAAGTATAATGACATGGAGATGCCTTTGACTTTCACCATCGGACTGGCCAACAGTAACAGCAGCTCAACCGGAAGCTCCATTTTGACGCAAGCTGAACTGGCAGTCAAAGATGCTGTCAACAATCAGCAGCGCTACAGCATCTACACCGGTGACGACTCGTACAAGATCAAGTACCAGACAAACCTGGAGTGGGTCAAACGTATTAAAAGTGCCTTTGAAGAGAACCGTTTTGAAGCCTATTTTCAGCCTATCGTCCTGACCGAAGATGAGAGCTGCTCAAAGTTTGAGGTCCTGGTTCGCCTTCGAGAAGAGGATGATGATGTCATCTTGCCTTTAGAATTTCTGCCTGTTTTACAGAAGATGGGGCTTGAAAAACGCCTGACCAAAGTGCTCATCGACCAGAGTTTCGAGTTGATCCACCGCTGTGGTACGGATATCTCTATCAACATGACACGTGATGATCTTGATGCAGACATGTTGGAGTATCTCCAGAGAAGTCTGCAGCTTCACGGGGTAAAGGCCTCCAGTGTCTCGATCGAGCTGGTGGAGACAGAAGAGCTGCTGCAAGAAGAGTACATCAAGGTCATTCAGGGTATTAAAGCATTGGGCTTTAAGGTCTCGATCGACGACTTTGGTACAGGGTACTCGAACTTCTCTTACCTGACACAGATCAGACCAGACTTTCTTAAGATCGACGGTTCGTTGATAAAAGATATCGATGTCAATGTTGAGAGTCGTAACATCGTCAAAGGGATCGTGGACCTTGCCCGTTCGCTTGACATTACATTGATAGCAGAATATGTCAGTACACCAGAGATTTATGTTATTATTAAAGAATTAGGTATCGACTACGCACAGGGCTACCACTTCGGTAAAGCAGAAAGCTGCGATGTCATTTTAGAAAAAGGAAAAAAGTGAGACATTTTTTAACACTCAAAGACTATACTAAAGAGGATATCCTTGAGATCATCGATTTAGGTTTAGCGATCAAAAAAGAGCTTAAAGGCGGGGAACCAAAAGCGTATATGCCGAATAAGACCCTTGCAATGATCTTTGAGAAGAGTTCAACACGGACACGTGTCAGTTTTGAGACCGGTATCTTTCAACTGGGCGGACACGGCCTTTTCCTCTCCAACCGTGATATTCATCTTGGTCGCGGCGAGCCGGTCAAAGATACGGCGCGTGTTATCTCTTCGATGTGCGACATGGTGATGATCCGTACTTTCGCACACGCTATGTTAGAAGAGTTTGCTGAGTACTCAAAAGTACCTGTCATCAACGGGCTGACAGACTCGTATCACCCTGTACAGCTTCTGGCAGACTACATGACGATGGTTGAAAACAATAAGAGTGAGAACATCGTGGCAGCGTATATCGGCGATGGGAACAATATGACCCACTCATGGATGATGCTGGCAGCAAAACTTGGTTTTGAACTGCGCATTGCAACACCGCATGCATACGAAGTCGATGCCGGTATTAGAGCCGAAGCTGAGGCTATTGCTAAAGAGAGCGGTGCAAAGCTGATCTTTACAAACTCCCCTCACGAAGCGGTTGCCGGTGCGACAGTGGTCACAACAGACACTTGGGCGTCAATGGGGCAAGAGGATGAAAAAGAGGAACGTATTACCGCTTTTGGCGGGTTCATCGTAGATGAGGCGTTGATGGCCGAAGCTGACGATACAGCGATCTTTTTACACTGTCTGCCGGCTTATCGCGGTCAAGAGGTAAGTGAAGCAGTCTTGGAAGGCCCGCAAAGTGTTGTTTTTGAGGAGGCGGAGAACCGTCTTCATGCGCAAAAAGGGTTGATGGTCTGGTTAAATAAAACTGTGTCATGATGGAAAAACTTTAGAGGTGCCCTTTAATAAATATCTGGTTCATATTTACAGAATACGGGTCTTCTTTTAATTTACCTTAACTTTTAAGATTATAGTTTTATTTATGAAAAAACTTAAGCTTTAAGAATTTGTTTATAAGAATTCAGTATACTGTAACCATTCAGAAATATTAAGGGTATTGACTATGTTCAAAATTGGAATATTGCTTCTTTTAGCCATTTTAAATTTAAACGCTTCACCAGAAGCAGCTCCTGAGCTCAACGCAAAATTTCAGGGTTCAAGCAACTGTAAAAAGTGTCATATGCCGATCGTGAAACAGTGGCAGGAGTCGTATCATGCCAAATCGCATTACGAAAGCAACGAGTACCTGCGCGCCTCTATGGATTATGTACAGCGCAAAACACGTAAACCACTCAATGCCATCAAAGTACAGTGTGCAGTGTGTCATAACCCGCGTATTTCAGTGACGGAGACAGATGTCGATTATGAGATCGCTTCGGTTATGGAGCTGGACAAAGGCTCCGCGGTCAACAAAGCGGTTGCAAGCGATCACTTGTCTGAAGGGATCAACTGTCTGGTCTGTCATAACGTTAACGATATTAATGAGAATCTACCCGCCTCAAAACGGGGAATTCACCGAATTGAGTGGAATCCTGTAGGGATGATGAGCGGGCCGTTCGATGATGCCAAGTCGCCATATCATAAGACGCAGCAGCGTGAGTTCTTCAGCAAAGACCCTAAAAAACTCTGTTTTGTCTGTCATGCCAATGACCGTTCTATAAGCGGGCTAGTTTTTGCCAATACGGAAAAAGAGTACAAAACGACTGAAAAACAGTGTGCCGATTGTCATATGAGCCCGAAGAGAGAAGGTGTGGCCAGTACGCTGTCGATCGATAACGGCAAACCTAAAAAACGTATGGTCCGTGAACACAGTTTTGCAGGCGCCCACTCTGCTGCTATGTGGGAGGGAGCTTTAGACGTTAAAGGTAAGAAGATCAAAAACAGCTTGCTTATTACGATCAGCAACAGCAATCCGCATAATATTCCTACCGGTTTTGGAGCAAGAGAGATCGTGATCGATGTTGTCTATATGTCAGGAAGAAGTGTTCTTGAGAAGAAGGTGTACTCATTGACCCAGCACTACACCGACAAACGCGGTAAGATCACGATCCCTCACCTGGCCGTAAAAGCAACAGAAGATATGTCGATCCCTGCACATGGAGAGCGCAGTTTTTCTGCCAGTGTTCCGAAAGGAGCGGGTAGCGCTGTTATCACTGTCTCCTATAGACTTGTCAATGATGAAGTAAGGGAGCTGTTAAAGCTCAAAGAAAAAGAGTGGAGCAAGAAGATGTTTATTGCTAAGGCAAATATTCGATTTTAAGAGGCGATCTGGAGTGCCGGCTCCTTAGTGTAGACCAAGTTTAGAGGGGGGCTTAGTATTGGACTCCGGTAGCTTGACGAACCTTTTCGATAACAGGCATGGCGATATTGCGTGCTTTTGACGCACCGAAAGCGAGGATCTCCCGTACTTCATCCTGGTTGTTCTCAAAGTATTCGCGTTT
The DNA here is from genome assembly GCA_039714575.1 of Campylobacterota bacterium. GTDB lineage: Bacteria > Campylobacterota > Campylobacteria > Campylobacterales > Sulfurimonadaceae > Sulfonitrofixus. The sequence goes on from JBDLJE010000001.1 coordinate 114,684, forward strand.
ATCACGATACGGACGGAAATACTCCCAGATGACATCATGCAGGTAGAGTTTAAAGTGACCGTGGCCTTCACCGCCACGCTCGTAACGTTGTTGAAGCTCCAAGGCTTCATTCTCATTTAAAAAAAGTTTGGCGATATTATAGACGTTACACCCTTCCCACTCTTTTGGATCTTCGAGCGCAATAGCTTCGGTCACGATCTTTTTGACGGTCTTTTGCTGCTTTTTCTCTTCGCCGAAGATGTTGATGGTGTTGCCGTAAGACTTTGACATCTTCTGTCCATCCACACCCGGTACGGTCGCAACGACATCATCAACACGATGCTCCGGAATGACAAAAACATCGCCGTGCATGTTGTTGAACTTGGTCGCAATATCACGTGCCATCTCAACGTGCTGGATCTGGTCTTTTCCGACCGGTATGATGTCTGAGTTGAAAAGCAGGATGTCCGCTGCCATCAAAACAGGATATGAAAAGAGGTTATGGTTGCTTGCGATGCCTTTGGCTGTTTTATCTTTATAGCTGTGACCGCGCTCCAAGAGCCCCATCGGTGTAAAAGCAGAGAGTGCCCAGTAAAGCTCAAGTACCTCTTTGACATCAGACTGCACCCAAAAGGTCGATTTCTGCGGGTCCATTCCCAGGGCTAAAAAGTCGATAGCTGCCTGCATTGTCAATGAGGCAAGACGTTCGCCGTCATGAACAGAGGTCATTGCATGATAGTTTGCAATAAAGGCAAAGACCTCGCTGTTCTCTTGTGAATCGATCATCTGTTTGATCGAACCGAAGTAGTTACCGATGTGTAGATCTCCAGAGGACTGGATTCCAGTTAAAACGCGCACATTCTTTCCTTCTATTAGGAGGTTTAATTGCGCAATTATAGCCAATTAGCCTCTAAATACTATTATTTCATATATGAGTTGCTTTCTATTAATCTCTTATTAGAATAGATGTGATATTCTAAAGCATACTAAGAAAAAAGGATGAATTATGAATATTCAAATTCGAGCTAAAGACATCACTCTAACTGACCACACAAAAGCGCATATCGACAATGCACTTACGCAATTTAAAAAATATGGTTTAGAGATCACGACTACGAACGTTGTTCTTTCAAAAGAGAAAAACGGTGTAGGTGTTGAATTTGAATTTCATATTGCACGTAACTCGCCTGTCATCATCAACCAAGTCGACAAAGACCTTGATGCTGCTATTGATCTGGCGATCGACCGTGCAAGCAAAGCGCTTCGCCGTATGCATGATAAAAACGTTACGCACCGAGGCGGTTCTATCAAAGACCTGGAAGTTGAAGAACAAGAGGTGTAACCTACCGGCTGTTTTTTAAAAAGACTTACTGAAAAAGCAGGCTTTTCAGACAGGCAGAAGTGCCTGTCCCCGCGTTTCTTTTCCCATACATTTATCTATATAAAAACATGTAAATATTTAAAAAAAGGATATACAATGGATAAGATCAAAGTTGTCTGTCCGCATTGTGGTAAAGTCAATGCGATTCCTTATAAAGAGTCATATAACAGAGCGAACTGCGGCGAGTGCAAAGGCTCCCTGTTGGAGACAAAACCGGTTCAGCTTACGGGTGCCGATTTTGACCATCACCTTGTCAACAGCGATATTGTCGTCATCGTTGACTTCTGGGCGCCTTGGTGCGGCCCTTGCAAGATGATGGGGCCTGCTTTTGAAGAGGCTGCGTCAACATTTGCGCTTAAAGCCCGGTTTGCCAAGTTGAACACAGAAGAGCATCAGGCCCCGTCGGCAAAATTCGGTATTCGCTCTATTCCGACAATGATCGCTTTTAAAAACGGTAAAGAGCTTGACCGTGTGTCCGGCGCTTTGAGTGCCGATCAGATCAGAGAGTGGGTAAGCAGGTTGGTCTAAAAAAAGGCTTCTGCTATAATTTCACATCAATTTTGAGGGGAATATTATTCGTTATCTACTGATTTTTCTATTTTTGTTCACGACTACTGTTGCGGCTGCAGATACGAATGAAGGTTCTGACGACTTTTCTATACGCTTAGGCGGCGGATACGGTGACCTCAATGACCTCGGTGAGATAGTACAAGGCGATTGGAACATCTCTACAAGCAATTCGGTGATAAACCTGGACTTTGGTTACCGGTTTGTCGAAGATATGTTCGACCTGCCGCTTGACTGGTATGCCAGAGGTGGCATCTCCTATTTTAATGAAAATGGCTACCAGGCTAATTTTGTAGATGTGACGCTCTATATCAAGGTCTATTGGAAGATAGATTTTTGGCAGAACCGCGTTCGTGTAGGATTTGGGGAGGGGTTGTCCCTGGCACAAAGGATCCCGGAAGTGGAAACTATTGATGCGACCAATTCTGACGGGACGACTGATCCTACAGCGAAATTCCTGAACTACCTTGATCTCTCTGTGGACTTTGATCTTGGGCGTCTGGTCCGGGTGGAGAAGCTGGAAGATTTTTATATAGGTTATACAATTAAACACCGCTCAGGTATATTCGGTACCTTCAACGGGACGCATGGCGGTTCAAACTATAGTATGCTTACGTTCGAGAAAAACTTTTAAAGGATAAATATGTATCAATGGATGTTATGGTTTCACATCATTTCGATGGTCTCTTGGTTCGCAGTGCTCTTTTACCTGCCTCGTCTTTTTGTCTACCACGCTGAAAATGCGGACAATGCAGGCTTTATAGAGGTCGTTAAAGTGATGGAGATGAAGATATACAAGTATATCGGCGTGCCGGCTTTCTGGGCGACACTGCTCTCTGGGACGGCGTTGATCTTTATGTACCCGACAAATATCTTTACAACAGGCGGCTGGTTCCATGCCAAGCTTCTCTTTGTAGCGATCCTGATCGCGTACTTCTTCTCAATGGGATACTACCGTACAAAACTGCTGAACGACAACTGCACAAAAAGCGGAAAGTTCTTCAGGTTCTATAATGAAGGCCCGACGATCCTGCTTTTGATCATCGTTGCCATGGTGGTTGTTAAACCTTTTTAGAGGTGCCCTTATATTGCAAGTTACGCTAAACAGTGTTAGCTCTATTTTGAAGCGGAGGTCTATATGAAAGTCAATAAAAATCCAATGATGCTCTTGTCTATTGTAAGTGCAGGGCTTTTAACAACCTTGCCGGTACAAGTTTATGCATCCGGTTTAGAGGTAAGAGCTAATGTACTGGCATCCAGCGGCAGGTATGTGCAAGATATTGTTGTGAGCGATGCAAGCGGGAACACTCTGCAGACTGACAGAGAGACCTCTGATCTGACAAGTAAAGGTTTTTCACTGTTGGTCGGTTATGGAAGAGAATATGTTCGCAGAGACCACTCCTCATTTATATACGTAGGTTTGGAGAGTCAAAAGTGGAGCGATGAATATGAGAGTGATCTGCGAACATTTCTTCTTGGTGCGGAGGGAGGCATTGGGAACCGGTCGGTCAAACTTATCTATGGCAGTGAGTTTGGTTTTGGCTCTTTGAAGACGGGTTCAACGCAGACAGGTAATCTGTTCGCTTTCTCTTTTGAACCATTTATAGGGCTAAGGCTGCTTTCTGCGAATGGTTTGAGTCTTAATTTCCGAGTCGGTGCACGGGCGTTTTCCATTGAAGAGACCACCAGTTCAGATGCAGGCAATGTTATAACCAACGAAAACTCAGCCTTTAGCGCAAATGCCCAGATCGGTGTAGGGTACAGTTTTTATTAAAAACCATTAATGCAGCAGCGCCTTAAAAGGCGTTAAGGAGAAGGTCAGCGTTTCAGCTTACGCTTCTCGTTTTTAGCTTTTGCCTTGAACAAGATCGGCACGCCCTCAAAGTTGAAGGCCTCGCGAAGCTGGTTGGTCAGGTAGCGCCTGTAGGTGAAGTGCAGACCTTTCGGTTTGTTCATGACCAGCGCTATCTGCGGCGGACGGATGTCGTACTGTGTTGCGTAGTAGATACGGATCATCTGACCCTTCATAGAGGGCATATGGTGTTTGCGCTGTGCCCACTCCAGTGCCTCGTTGAGTTTGGAGGTCGGGATACGCTGTGAGAAGTTGTCGTTGATCTCGATGAGCTTCTCAAAGATCTTTTGAACACGCTGACCGCTCTGAGCCGAGATGGTGATAAGCGGTGCATAGTGCAGGAACTTAAACTTGTCACGGATCTGCTGCGTGATCTTGGCATAGTCCTCTCCGTCGACCTTGTCCCATTTGTTAAGAACGATCAGACAGGCCATACGGTTGCTGTCAACAAGACCGGCGATCTTTTCGTCCAGCTCTTTAAACGGCTCAGAAGCGTCAAGTACAAGCAGTGCTATGTCGGCATCTTCCAACATCGCTTCGGTACGCATCAGTGCGTACTTTTCGATCCCGAGGATCTTACCGCGTTTACGGACACCGGCAGTGTCGATAAAGGTGATCTCTTTGTTATCGTATTCGATCATCTCATCAATAGGGTCGATCGTTGTTCCGGCAACAGAACTGACAACTGAACGCTCTTCATCAAGCAGGGCGTTAAGCAGTGAACTTTTACCGACATTGACACGGCCGATGATGGCAACGCGCATCTTGTTTGTAACACCTTCTTCTGTATCACGCATGTTGTCATTTGGACCAAAGACCGAGTCATCAACAAAGACCTCCTCTTCAGCGTTCAAGACCTCCTGCTGCAGTTCATAGTCCTCATGAGGGTCAAAGTAGCTGTCATCATCTTCATCCTCTTCTTTCAGCCCCTGAAAGTACTCCTCATCGGAGATCTCTTCTTCAGCTGCCTCCGGCTCCTCAACTTCTTCAGGCGCCTCTTCTACAGCAGCTGCTTCGACCTTCTCTTTTTCAGGAAGCTGCTCTTCTATCCATGCGAGCAGGGCGTTGATGTGGCGGTTGTGTGAGACAGAGATACCAAAGATGTCATCACATCCGAACTCGTAGTACTCCCACACCTTCTCCATCATCTTGTCGTTGTCGATCTTGTTGACGACAAGGGCCATCTTTTTGCCCTTTTTCTGGAGTTCGTAGAAGAAGTCTCTGTCCTCTTTTTCAGGAAGGCTTTTACCGTCGACCATATACAAGATGATGTCTGCTTCATTGGCAGCTTTTACCGACATCTTTTTAATGGCGTCAAAAAGCTCATTGCCCTGGTCAAGTCCGCCTGTGTCCAGGATCTCGACCTCTTTGTCGTTGATCTGGTAGACACGGCGTTTAATGTCACGGGTGGTTCCCGCTTGTTCAGAAGTAATGGCGTCGCGCTGTTTAAGCAGACGGTTGAAAAATGAACTTTTCCCTACGTTAGGGCGACCGATAATGGCTAGTTTTTTCATGGTATATCTTTATGTTTAGATGCATTAGAGGAGTAGGAGCCAAGAAAGTCAGTGAAGAGATCGCTTGTGTAAAAACCTGTTGCTTTTACGGTGTTTTCAATAAAGGTGAAAACCTGCCTACCCATATCTTATGGTATTTGTTGACGGAATTATAGCGTAATTCTACTCAACCATGTTATTCGGCATACTTTCCTCGTCCCCAAGCCGGAGCTTGGGGACGAGGAAAGGAAAGATAGAGTTTAAAATGTAGCCTGTCCCCATTAACTTTTAAAATATAACAGTTTCAGTTTGTTTTAAAT
>JBDLJE010000002.1:0-100436 GCA_039714575.1 Campylobacterota bacterium
TCAGCCGCTTTCTGATCCTGACTGATCTTACCACCCATACCTTGCATCTTAAGTTTAAGGTCAGACGGTGAAGTCGCGTAGTTAAAGGCCTGCTCAGTCGAGATGACCTTAGTGTTCCAGAGATCTAAAAGGTGCTGGTCAAAACTTTGTGAACCGTAGATCTCACGTCCCTCTTCGATGGCATCACGGATCTCCACGTCACGACTCTCCAAAATAAGCTGCGCGATGTACGGTGTCTTGACCATGACTTCGAGTGCCGCCGCACGCTTTTCATCGATCGTCGGAACAAGACGCTGAGAGATAACCCCTTGCAGTACCGAAGCAAGTGAGAGACGAATACGCGGCTGCTCTTCTGTTGGAAAACTGGAGACGATACGGTTGATCGTCTCTTTTGCATCCAAGGTGTGCAGTGTAGAGAAGACCAGGTGACCCGAGTCAGAGGCGTGGAGTGCTGTCTCGATCGTCTCACGGTCACGCATCTCCCCCACCAGGATAATGTCCGGATCTTCACGCAGTGCAGCACGCAAAGCGTTTGCGAAACTATATGTATCTTGTCCGACACTGCGCTGATTAACAACACATTTTCTATCTTTATGGACAAACTCGATCGGATCTTCGACGGTAATAATATGCTTTCGCTTATTCCAGTTGATCTCATTGATCATCGCCGCCAGTGTCGTCGATTTACCTGAACCCGTTACCCCGGTGACCAGGATCATACCACGTTCGATCTGCGTAAACTTTTTAAGGATCGCCGGCAGTCCCAACTCCTCGAGAGAGAGGATCTTGACGGGGATCACACGAAAGACAGCCGAGACGCCTTCCATCTGAAAAAAGATGTTAACACGAAAACGGGTGTGTTCATCATACGGGTAGACAAGGTCAAGCTCTTTTTTCTCAACGAACTCGGGAAAACGTGTACGCAGGAGCTCTTTTGCAAAGGTGAGTGCCTCCTCTTTAGAGAATATCTCACCGGACATAGGCGCGATATCACCTTGAATACGAGCACGCACGACTGCATTTGCTTTAATATGAAGGTCAGAACCTTTTGCATCGATCATACGTTTAAGGTAACCGCGGATCTTCTCTAACGTCTCAAACGTTAACGAACTAATGTCTACTTCTACTGTACTGCCCATAACTACTCCAATTCACTTAATATTTCACAAAAAGCCTCTTTAAAGGCGTCTAATCCATCATCTATCTGCTTTGCGACAACTGCATCAAAATCTATTCCGGCATCTTCTATCTTCTGAAAGTGCACATCAATGATCTTTGCATCGATAGGTAATTTTACCATCTTATCGCCACCTTTGACAAATGCGTCGATCGTCTCTACCGGTGCGGTGTTAACAGCGTGTGCCGCCAAAAGTTCATCGATGTAGTATGATGGACGCAGATCATCGCCTTTTACCCCTGTTGATGCGAACAGTGTACGACATCTTGGCACAGCTTTTGTTTCGATAGCGTTGTAGATAGCAGCCGCATTATAGTTTCCGGCCAGTGCCGGCGTGATCCCTTTTTCTGTCAGTTCTGCATCTAAAGCACGGTCGATCCGGCTGACAAAGACACTGATCACCGTGTCCACACTGCTGCTACCCTCTTTTTGCCCTGCTTCAAACGCTTCGGCGCAAGAGAGCGCCTGCTCTTTTGAGAAGATCAAAGTCGCATTGACAGCAATGCCGTCACTGACAAGTGCCTTCATTGCTGTATAACCCGCTGTCGTTGCCGGAACCTTGATCATGACATTGGGACGATCGATCGTCTTATGGAGACGGCGTCCTTCATCAACCGTTCCCTCTGCATCATCGCAAAGCGCCGGATCGACCTCAATACTGACATAGCCGTCGTTGCCTGCATCATACAGAGGACGCAAGATGTCAGCTGCCTTTTGAATGTCAAAGATCGCTACCGCTTCGTATTTGGCTTTAGCATCTAAACCATCCAGTCCTTCCAACTGCTGCTTGTAAGCAGGTGAGGTCAAGATCGCATTTTTGAAGATAGCCGGGTTTGAGGTAGCCCCGTTAATGATCCCTTTTTCGATCAGATCTTTAAATTCATTGTCTAAATAGTCTCGTTCTATAAAGTCTGCCCAGAGTGCAAACTTCTCTTCTTTCAGATACATCTATCTTCCTAATTAAAATATATTGGGATTTATTATAACCCAAAGATATTGGATAATCATTAAGCTGCTGGCTATTCACTAAACTTCTTAAAAACAATAGCAGCGTTTGTTCCGCCAAAACCAAAATTGCAGCTAAGCAGACAATTCACATCTGTTTTTATAGCACTGTTTTTAACGAGATTGATCTTCTCCATCTCCTCTTCACTCTCACTGTAATTGATGATCGGCGGTAAAATATTCTCATTCATTGCCAAAATGGAAACAACTGCCTCGATCGCTCCGGCAGCCCCAAGCGTGTGACCGACCTGCCCTTTGACCGAACTCACATACGGTTTCATCTCACCAAAAACAGTAGCTATCGCCTTAGCTTCTCTTATATCGTTGTAATAGGTACTCGTACCATGGGCATTGATATAGTCGATCTTGGGTTCTCCTGCCATCTCAAAGGCATCACGCATCGCACTGATGGCCCCGCGTGACTCCGGCTGCGGTGTAGAGATATGATAAGCGTCGGCACTCTCGCCAAAACCGATGATCTCGGCATAGATCTTGGCAGCGCGTTTTTGCGCATGTTCAAGTGTCTCCAAGACAAGAGCGCCCGCACCCTCGCCCATCACAAAACCGCTGCGCTCTTTATCAAAGGGGCGTACTGCCTCTTTCGGGGTCTCATTATGGTCTTTACACAGCGCACTCATAGCCCCAAAACCGCCAAGAGCAAGCGGTGTAACACCTGCTTCGGCACCCACAACGATCATCCCTTCGCCTTTGGAGAACTGCAAGGTCTTGTAGGCTTCAATGATGGCGTGGGTTCCAGCCGCACAAGCCGTGTTTTCACTCAGGTTAGGCCCCCTAAGGTCAAACTTCATCGAGACCTGACCCGCCAGCATGTTCGGCATATACGAGGGGATCAAAAAAGGTGAGATGTGCGAGAGTTTGGAGCTGTTTTTAATATCTGCCGCCTCTTCTACCGAACCGATGCCGACAAGGCAGTTAGCACTCACTACACCAAAAGCTGTTGTATCAACGTCCTCCAAAGAGGCATCTTCATACGCTTCCATCGCTGCATGCAGGCCTAGCTGGATAAAACGGTCAGCCTTCTTCTGCTCCCGTTTTTTCATGACGGTTGAGGCATCAAACGCTTTGACCTCAGCCGCGATCTTGCAGTCAAGTTCTCTGGTGTCACAGAGTGTTATCTTGTCGATGCCGCACTCACCGTCTACAATGGCTTGAAAAGAGTCTTTGTTATGTCCCAAGGCATTGATCATGCCGAGACCCGTCACAACGATACGTCTCAAAAGAGTCCCTCTTTGACATCCTGTATAAGACGATCACCCCAGGCATCTATGTCTGTCTCTGTCTGCGAGGTCAAGATGACAAAAGAGATGTCGTACTTAGGATAGATCCGCATAATAGTCCTGTAACCGGGCCCTAGACCTTGATGTTGGTAGTAGAACTCACCTTTGTCTCTGATGTGATACCAGCCAATCCCAAAACTAATATCCTCCTGTGGCGCCATCCATGCATCAACCTTCACCGTCGGTGTCTCCAAAAACACCTTCTTGGTCTCTGCATCCATCAGTTTTCCGTTGCTATAGGCAGAGAGAAAAAGTGCCATATCATGAATAGGGGCGACAAGGCCGCCTGCAGCCAGCCAGCCGATGTCAAACTGTTTTAGCCACAGGGTTGTCCCGTCCCAGTGGTCTTTGTTGGCACTGTCCATAAACATGCGCATCGCGATACCGGTAATCGAGAACATCTTCATCGTACCGTAGACCTGGTCTTCGACCATAGCATCGGTATAGGTAAAACCGCTTCGCTCCATCTCTGCCGGTTCGACCACCCGTTCCATCACCAGTTCGCCAAAGTCCTCCCCGGTCGCCTTCTCTATGATCCGGCTCAAGATGATGTACTCGGCACTCGAATACTTGGCCTCAGACCCCGGCAGATACGGGAGCTCTACATATTCTACGATCTCTATTCCGCTCATTTGTGCATAATCATAATAGTTGTCATCCGTCAGCGGGCGCACCTCCGAAGAGCGGTCGTTGATACCCGAACTGTGGTTAAGCAGGTTTAAGATCGTAATCGTGACCTCTTTGTCGTCATACTTGGCTTTGAATCGCGGCAGATACTTCTGCACGGGGTCATCCAGAGAGAGCACCCCTTCATCAACAAGCTGCATGACAAGCGTCGCCGCCAGTATCTTGGTCAGAGAGAAGACATGGTAGACACTCTCCAGAGAGGTGGCCTGTTCTCCGGCAGCATCATTAAAACCAAAGCTGCTCTCATAAAGGATCTTGTCGCCTTTTAAGACGGCGAATGAGGCGGACGGAGGCGTCTGCTCACTGGTCGCATCACGCACAAAACTCTCAAAACTCTCTACGCTGCCTAAAAGGTTCAGGCTGATAAAAAGAGTGATGAGCACTATTCTCATCTGCGTACCTTTTTTCCCATATTGTTTTTTTCAATAATTTTCACGTTTGAGAGTTCAAAACTGAAGTTGATCTCCGGGTAGTGGCTCTTGAAAAGCTCTTTGACATCGCTCTCGCTCGGCATCTTCCGTCCTGCTATCTGGATCTCAAGACTCTCGTCTTTGAGTTTGGTATTGTCTTGTTTAATGCTGACCAAAGCGTCTGCAACACCTAAACCATTTTCGATAATATTTTCAAGTTCTACGACCGAGATACGTTTTCCGGAGACCTTGATGATCTCATTGGCGCGACCGAGAAGTTTAAACTTTTTACCTTCGAGTTCGATGATGTCCGTTGTTGTATACGGGCGTTTCATCAGGGTGATCTTCTCTTCAAAAAGATGGCTTGAGAGATACGGCGAATCCACCACCATACGAGACTCATGGTTCTTTGTCACCGAGACCCCTTTAAGCGGTTCCCAGTAAGGGTTCACCCCGCGTTTTATGGCCACGCCGCCCGTCTCTGTTGAGCCGAACAGCTGTATGAGTTTTGTGTTGAACTGCTTCTCGAAGCGCGCCACTTCTTCTTCGACCAAAAGCCCAGTAGACGAAAGAAAGGTGACATTGCTAAGATCGATGTCGCGTTTCAGACGCAGCAGCGCTTTGATGTAGACAGGGCTTGTCACGACCAAGGTCTTTTTGTGTTCATGTAAAAGGGTCAACTCCTGCGGGTAATACTCCTCTTTAAGCAGCATCTCGCACCCTAAGCGTCTAGGCAGCATCACACCTGCCAGAAAGCCATAGATATGAATAAAAGGAACGGTAACGATAACCCTCTCATAATTCTCAGGTGCAAAAAGTGTCTGCAGCGCATCAAGCTCGCCTTCAACATTTTCTCTATTCTTGATCGCCCCTGTCGGTACGCCCGTTGTCCCAGAGGTAAAAAAGAGCGCGTATGCCGACGCAGGCAGAGCAGACACGTCACTCTTATGTTCAAAACTACCGATCCCCAGCTCTTCGACACGCTGGGCGATGGTGTCGATCTTGCTGTCAAAAAGAACCGGCGTCACCCCCTGGTCTATCGCCATATGCAAAAGTCCGAACAGTTCAGGTTTGGTATGGGCAGAAAAAGTCGCCTCTTTGGTTGCCAAGACCTCTTGTTTTTCCTGGATCTCTGCTAATGTCGTGTCGTTTCTGATTCCGGCGTTATCAATGTGAATGATGTTCATGAATGCTGCTTTATTATTTAAGTACAATATTTATAGTACAAGATGGCTTATAGAGAGATATGGAAGGTATTTTAACTTTAATTGTAAAAGCGTTTCTGCACAGTTTGCAGCATAAAGGTCGAGGCGATGCCGAGTGCGATGACCAGACCGATGTGGTGCAAGGCACCGATATGACTGAAGACAAAGATGCCGAAGCCGGCGAAGGTGGTCAGCATGGCGTAGTAGATCGCCTCGTCAGTCTCTTCTTTGACGTCGCTCATGTAGATGCCGTAGTCTATACCTGCGACCATCACGATGATGAGGGCGAAGAGATGCATAACGGAGAAGGAACCGATGATGGCTAAAGTCATAGCAATGACACTAAGAGGAAAAAGAACATAGTTCATAGCGACCAAGGCCCGTTTTTTCAGCAAAACGACTAACAAGAGTGTTATAAAGCCGAAAGTCAATGCAGCGATCATCACCAACTGCTCCAAAACATCTTCAACCCCTTTTTGCAGAAGCGTTGAAGCTTCCAACAAAACGAGACCACTGTCATAAGGAAGTGCCGCACTCTGATTTGCATCTATAAAGGCAAGGCTCATCCATCTGCCATCATCGAGCTTCAAGGTCTCAAAACCCAACTGTTTGGCGACCAACAGGTCTGGTTCAGAGTAATGAATATTATCAATAAATGCATAGGCACCGCTAAAGGTTCCGGCACGAAAACCGATCTTTGTCGCTTCGTGTTCCAGCTCTTCTCTCAACTTGGTAAAATCGATCTTGTTAAGCGCGTGAAGATAGTTGTCAAAACCCTCTTTTGACCTGCTTGCCTTGGCCAGTGAGCGAAAGGAAGCGTTCTCTTTTTGAACACTTTCCATCTTGACCAACAGCTCATCCAAAGAGCTTCCGTAAACCAAAACGGCATGCTCCTCGGAAGCACCTGTTTTGATCTTCTCTTGGAGTGTCAGAAGCTTGTCATTTTGATAATCAAGTTGACGCAGATCACCGCTAAAGTGAAGTTTACCAAGGGCAGCTCCAAGGATCAGCAGTGAGACGATCAAAACTACTTTTGCGTTTACAAAGCCCTTGGAGAGAGCCCGCAGTCTAATGCGGCTCTCTTTCGGCTCAAATTCCCATGAAGCAAAAAGATAGCTGAATTGAAAATATGAAAAAGAGAGAGCCGCAATACCAAAGAGTGCCAGCTGCTGGATCAGAGGGAAATCCGCAAAGTTAAGAATACCAAAGCCGCTCACTGTCGTTAAAAAGGCGTAAAAGACCTTTTTACGGCTCTTCTCTTTTTGCGAATAAAAGCCGTGAAAGTAGTAGTGGAAAAAATAGTCTACCGCCATCATCGCGATCCCTGAACCAAAGGCAAGGGTGAAGATGGAGACATCGTCAAAGAGAAAAGTCACCGCAGACAAGCCGACAAAAAGAGAAGAGCCCAGAGCGATGGAAGTGAGGATCAGTACTTTATAATCACGCAGCGTAAAGGCGTAAAAAACCAGCAGTAAGATCATGGTCGCAGTGATAATAAGGTTGACTTCGCCTTTGATCTTTGTTGAGTTTTCGGCTGTAAAAAAATGCGGTGCGAAGGCGATAACATCCTTGCCGTGACCATCCACAATGGCATGAACCTCATCATACAGCTTTTGCGCACCCTCTACATCAGAAACTTCTGTTTTCAATGTTGTCGTAAGCATATAGTCCTTGCCTTGAAAAAGGGCAATACCGTTTTTACTCTGTACATCTTTCTGCTGCATCGGGTCACTGAAAAGTTCTAAAGGATCAGAGGTGTTGAGACCGCTGAACATAAAAGAGCCCACCATCTCATTGTAAAGTGTCTGGAGTCTTTTTTGAATATAAAAAGACGTTGCTCTTGAACTGTTGATATCAAGACGCTCTGCATAATGCTCACGCAGATACTTTGCCGTAGGCGAATGGAGGCTTCCTACTTTAAAAAAGAGCCCGTCTACCCCATCAAGTCCTTTTACCTTCTCCGCTATCTTCTCCAAACGCTCTTTTGAGGCTCTATCACTTCCTTTTGAGATAATGATCAGACGGTTGAGCGACTGAAGTTTTGAGGCATCTTCAAGCTGCTTGGTGTAGCTGTTTTGCGGAAAGATAGAGAGCATGTTGGTACTGAAATGTGATGGCGAAAAGAGAACTCCCGCCACGAGCATAACACTCAGGTAGAGTAAAAGGTAAAGTCTATTGGGCAATAAAGAGCGTAATTTCATCGCCGTTACTCATCTTTGTATTGATCGTCTCCAACCCTTTTGCGTTGCGGTGGACAACAACCGATTTTATCACCTTGTCAACAGGGGCGATAGGGGTCAACATCACTACCGTTGTGGTCTCTTTAATAATAAAGTTTTCACGTAACGCCTCATAATCACCGCGGTAAAGTTTGTGTATAAAGTCCAGATAGACCTTCATCATCGGCTGCTCGTTCAAGTCTACATGCTGGATCTTCTTTCCACTGCTGTCGGTCACGTCCATATAGAGACCGTTATAGCTTATATGACGAACTTCGGGTTCAACATAATCGATCTGCATCCCCTTTTCGTCAAACGTTATGGTTCCCTTCATCTGCAAGGTCTTGTCGATGCTGTAGACATAACGCTTCTCTTCGAAGTTGTATCCGCCTGCTGTGAGTGTCAAAACCGTTAAAAATATAAGTGTGATTATCTTCATGCAAAATTCTTTGTGATTTCGACCTGCATGGTCTCTTTGACACGTTTCATAAGAGAGCGGACCGTCTCATCTTCTTGAGGATAGATCGGGTCAAGAAAAGTCACGTTGATCTCGGTAAAGTCGTGCGTTTTGGTCACATTTGAGCCTTTAGCCACGATCTTTCCTGTACCGTCAACAATAACCGGGATGACCGGAACCTGGTTGTCCACCGAAAGACGAAACGCTCCTTTTTGAAACGGCAGCAGTGTGTCTGAATAGTTACGTGTTCCCTCTGGAAAGATAAAGACATTAACATTGTTTTTCAGCGCTTTAGAGAGCCGGTTAAAGACCGTGATCGCTGCATTTGGGTTTAGTTTTTCCATATAGTAGACACCGACTAAACGCGGTATCTTCATAAAGATCGGCAGGTCGCTTATGGGGTGGTTGGAGATAGTCGCAAAGTTCTTGATGATACTGCCCAGTAAAACAAAATCAATCGATGACTGGTGACTGGAGACATAGATAGCTGGTTGCAGTGTGTTCAGGTTCTCAGGATTATTGATCTTGACTTTTCCGATAACAGGAGAACGTTTTAAAAAGATACGCCAGAAGAAACGTACCACGACCTGAAAAGCCCAGCGGGGGTCGCCGCCAAGCAGCCAGACCGGCAGGGCGAAAGCACCCGCGGTGACCAAAGCGATGATCATTAAAAAGATAAAAAGTCCGTAGATATACGCACTTAAGAGTTTACTTGACACCGCGAACCTTTCCGTAGATTATCTGCAGTGCCAAAGCACCGCCAAAGAGCAGGTACCAGCCCACTGTCGTATAGAGTGCCCAGATCTTCATCGAAGCGAACAGAACGGCTATTTGCAGCACTAGGTTGATCGCTGTTATAATCAACCAGTAGAGGTGAGAACTGTCAATAAGGGCAAGCTTCTCATCGCTCCAGACCATCTTGGGCGTCTTTTGCACCATTGTAGCCAAAAAGGGTCTCTTGAAGATTACAGCTTCGGCAAATTTGACAAAAAAGAGTGAGGTGATCAATACCGGCAATATCTTAAAGACCAGGGCCGAATCCAAAAACCAGACCAAAAAGCCCACAATCGTTGCGGTCAAAGGCACTAAAACATTTTTAAAACGGTTTTTGATCAGTTCATAAAGTGTCCAAGGTGCAGCAAGGGAAAAAAGAGCGATCCCCACGACTTGGGGTTCAAAAAAACGCAGACCTACTACTATGAAGAGAACATAGAGCAGTGTCAATAACATTGAGGTGTTAAGCTCTTGTCATAATTAAAGCGACAAACTCGTCTATAGTACGGATCTTCTGTGCATCTTCTGCTTTTAGGTCAATGTTCAGTTTTTTGTCCATCATAACAATGAGGTCGATCGCATCAAGAGAGTCCATGTCCAAGTCTTCAAAAAAGTTTGCGCCTTCTACGATCTCATCTTCTTCGACTTCGAACTCTTCGATCAAAACTTCTTTTAGCGTGGCTCTTACCAACTCTTCGGTCATTACTATTCCTCTATTTTTTTAAAGATAAGCGAGGTGTTGATCCCGCCAAATGCAAAATTGTTATTCATAACTATATCATGATTACCGTAACGGTGTTCAAAAAGATAATCAAGCGGCGCACAGGTCTCATCGACCTTTACCAGGTTTTTGTTCGCCGGCAGCAGTCCTGTTTTAAGGCTGATAAGACCGATGATGGACTCAACAACACCACAACCACCCAAGATATGACCCATATATCCTTTGGTACTGCTGATAGGTGTTTTGTCACCAAAGACCGAATAGGTCGCATGCGACTCGGCAATATCGCCTTTTGGTGTAGATGTCGCGTGTGCATTGATGTACCCTACTTTGTCTGGTGTGATGTCGGCATCATCAAGTGCCAGACGCATCACCTGCTCCATCCCCTCAGAAGATGGGGTGGTGATGTGTTCACCGTCACACGATGTCGCATAACCGATGATCTCACCATAGATCTTCGCGCCGCGTGCTTTAGCTGATTCGTACTCCTCAAGTACCAGTGTTCCCGCACCCTCTGCTGTTACCAGGCCGTCACGCTCTGTGTCAAAAGGTCTCGGTGTCTGGTCCGGCGTATCGTTATAACGTGTTGATGTCGCTGCCATGATCTCGAAGATACCTGCATTGTATGCATGTGCCTCCTCGGAACCGCCGACAAACATCATGTCGCTCATACCGTACTTAATGCTCTCATACCCGATACCGATCGCCATTGAAGAAGAGGTACAGGCAGAACAGGCGGGGATGTTACGCCCGCGGATCTTGAACATCGCGGCGATGTTGGCCGCGACCGTATGGCTCATGAACTGTAAAAAGCTCATGGAGTTCTGCCCATTAAAGGTCTTCTCTTTGGCAATAGTACCGATAGAGTCAAACAGTGCCTCGTCAGAGCCCATAGTCGAACCAAAACTGATCCCCGTACGCGGGTTTGAGATCTGCTCCTCGGTAAGTCCGGCATCTTTGACGGCATCTTGCATCGTTTTCGCGGCCATGATCGCAACACGGCCCATCGAACGGCGGCTTTTACGCGGGATCTCTTTGTAGTCATTCCAGTTGACCACACCGCAGACACGTGTTTTAAAATCTTTATACTCCGACCATTCGGCCACATGCTGTACACCGCTTCTAGACTCTTCAAGAGCCTCTTGCAGTTGCTGCATATCATTACCAAGCGGTGAAAGTACACCGACACCTGTGATCACAACACGACGCATATTCATCTCCTAACGTACCATTCCACCGCTGATGTTGATCGTCTCAGCTGTGATATAAGTCGCCTTATCGGCTAAAAAGAGGACAACCTCGGCAACCTCTTCAGGTTTGCCGATACGACGAAGCGGAATACCCTTTTTCATCTCTTTAAGCGGTAGGTCTTCTGTCATCTCAGACTCGATAAGCCCCGGTGCAACACAGTTGACACGGATCTTGTAACGACCCATCTCTAACGCCAGCGCCTTCGTAAAAGCAATAATAGCACCCTTGGTTGCCGAGTAGTTGGTCTGTGCGACATTACCGGCGATGCCCGATACCGAGGACATATTGATGATGGCACAGTTCTTCTTGGCGATCATCTTCTCTGAAACAGCCTTTGTCACATAGAACATACTGTTGAGATTTGTACTGATGACATCTTCCCACTCTTCATCTTTCATCCAGAAAAAGAGGTTGTCCTTTGTAATACCGGCATTGTTGACCAAAACATCCAGTTCAAGTTCACCGAAAGCCTCTTTGACACTTGCTTTGTCACTCACATCACAGTAGATGATCTCACCATTTTTGATCTCGTCTAAGATCTCTTGGGCTTTGGCCTCTTGTGAACGGTAGTGGATGTAGACAAAGTACCCCGCGTCTGCAAAAGCACGAACACAAGCTTCACCGATAGCACCGGTTGCCCCTGTTACAAGTACACGCTTCTGTTCACCCATTACGATAGCTCGCCATTTTTGATCATCTCAACCACTTTGACTATCTCGATATCCATACGACGGTCTTCAACCAACGGTGGGATGATTGAACGGACCTTTTGGTAGATCTTCTCTAACTGAGGAGAGATACCTTCGTGCCCGCGAATGTCAACTGCCTGTGCAAGACCCATAAAGGCGATAGCAAGCATGTTGTCAAGGTCCGGCTGCGTACGTTTAAAGTTCAACGCAGCCGTTGTTCCCATACTGACCTTGTCCTGGTTAAGAGACTCTGTCGGACGAGAGAAAACAGAAGCCGGCATAATGTTCATCATCACGTCTGCACTGAGTGAGCTCAGTGAGATCTGCATCGCTTTGAATCCGTGATGGTGCGGTTTGTCAGAGATCTTCAAGTTCTCGCCGATACCGCGGTTGAACTTGTGGTCGACAAGAAGAGAGAACTGCTTGTCAAGAAGGTCGGCTGCGTTGGCAGAACAGATCTTCAGCGTGTCCATCGCATGTGCAACGTAACCGCCGTAGAAGTTTCCGGAAGTATAGATCTTCTTGCCTTCACCATCGATGATAGGGTTGTCATTAACGGCATTACACTCCGTCTCAACCCATTTCTTAGACATCTCAAGATTGTCCCAGACGATCCCAAGGACCTGCGGTGTACAACGGATAGAGTATTTGTCCTGAATACAGAGCGTGTCTTCTGTGAAGAACTTCTCGTAACGTTCATCTTGTGCCTGAACGATGTCAGAACCTTCCAGTTTTTTAGCCAGCTGCGCGGCACAACGGATCTGACCTGCAAAAGGCTTTACCTCGTGTACAAGCGGCTGAAGCGGTGTACCGTCTGCATGCATCATCTCAAAAAGACCGGCGACAAAGCTCTCATAAGCATACATCCAGTTCTCGAATCTCTGCATTGCCACGATAGCGATACCGCTCATAGACGCCGTACCGTTCATGATCGCCAGTGCCTCTTTCGGCTCAAGCTCATACGGCTCGATATCGATCTCTTTATAGACGTCTGCACTACTGCGGATCTCCCCTTTGTAGTAGACCTCACGTTCACCGACGATCGCTGCTGCGATGTAAGAGAGCGGTGTCAAGTCACCACTTGCACCGACAGAACCCTGTGATGGGATGACCGGGATGATGTCGTTGTTAAAGAAGTATGCCAAACGCTCTAAAAGGTTGGCTGTAATACCTGAGTACCCTTTGGAAAGACTCGTCAAACGGATCAGTAAAATACGCTTACACTCGTCATGACTGAGCATCTCGCCAACACCGCAACCGTGAAAACGAAAGAGGTTTTTTTGAAGCTCTTTAGCCTGCTCAAATGCAGAGTAATTCGTACCCGCTTCACCATACCCTGTTGTTACACCGTAGATCGGTTTACCCGTTGAGATCTCTTCAAGTAAAAAGGCGTGTGAATCTGCGATCTTTTTACGGAAAGTCTCTTCTGTAGAGACCTCTACGTTCTCTGTATGACAAAGTTCTTTGTAATCGACATGTTGAGCATTGATTTTAATTGACATCTATTTTCCCGGTAAAACTGTTGTAAAAACAACAGCTATAAATATTTTTTGTATTTTAGCACTACAACCCCATATATCGACTGAAGTCACTATAAAAAAAAGAGAGAAAATCACAATTAAGACCTTTGAAGATGCTGTTTATTCAAAGGTCTTGTTTAGGAGAGGACTATTTTATACCTATCAAGCGCAGCATGTTTATAAAAAAGAGTCTGGAGTGCAGTTTGCTTAGGCGAATATTGTCTTTTAACGCGTCAAAATGGCTGACACGCTCTTCGGGTTTCGGGTAATAGACCTCGATCCCGACCTCTTCGATACAACCGCCGTTCCAGACATGACGGACAAGGACTTCGATCTCAAAATCATAACGGCGTTTCTCTATAGGAAGCTCCAAAATGCCGACCGGGTACGAGCGAAAACCTGACTGGGTATCGTCAAGATGCAGGCCCGTCTCTGTCCAGATCCAGAAGTTACTGAACTTGCGTCCGAATTTTGATGAGTTCGGGACGTTCTCCGCAAACCTTCGACACCCTATGACAATACACTTTTCAAGGTCTTTTCCGATGAAGTTGTTGATCTCATGCGGAAAATGCTGACCGTCGCCGTCAACAATAAAAAAGGAGTCAAAACCCAGCTCTTTAGCCTTTTTACCCCCTGTCAATATCGCTTCACCCTTCCCTTTATTGGGGGTGTGTCTGATCAGATGGAGTGCTTCGTCCTCATCGATATTCAACATCACATTTGGTTCAGAACCATCATCAACGACAATAACGGTACTCTTGGTCTTAAGTGCCGCGTAAACAACATCTTCAATAGTCTCGGGGTTGTTATAAACAGGAATAACGATACAGGTTTTGTTCAAGATAATCACTCTCTTATAAAATTAATGGATTATAACGAAGAAGGGCTTTATAGAGACTATTTTATGATTAACATCAAGTTATAATATACATACTGTTTGCTATAATCTATGCCTATTTAAATTGATGAAGGAATCCAATGACAGAGTGTGATGTATTTATTATCGGCGGTGGACCTGCAGGCTCGATTGCAGCAGCGAAACTTGTCCAAGCCGGACATAGTGTAGAAGTTGTAGAAAAAGTAAAGTTCCCGCGCTTTGTCATCGGCGAATCGCTTCTGCCTCGCTGTAATGAGCTGCTCGAAGATGCCAACATGCTTGAAGCGGTCGAAAACGCCGGTTTTCAATACAAAGGCGGCGTCGCTTTTGAAAATGAACAAAACGACATCAAGATCATCAACTTTGAGAACAACATGGGACAGAAGCATAACAGCTCTTTTCAAGTACGTCGTGAGACCTTCGACAACCTGCTGCTTGAAGAGGCAATACGATTCGGTGCCAACGTCACAATGGAGTCTGAGGTCACTGCTTATGACGAAGCGGCAAATGTCATAACGGTCATCCATAAAGACGGTTCTGAAGAGAAGTACCATGCCAAAAAGGTGATCGATGCTTCCGGTTACGGTCGTGTTCTTCCGCGTCTTCTGGATCTTGACTCTGATTCGGCGCTGGCGCTCCGTAACGCGATATTCTGCCGTGTTGAGAACGATGTTCGCCCTACTGACGGCACTGACGGTTATATCTATGTCGACATCGTAGGCGATAATGATGCCTGGATATGGAACATCCCTCTCAGTCCGACTGTTACTTCAGTAGGTATCGTCTGTACCGATGAATACTATAAGTCATTTGACATGGACCAGCAGGCGTTTTGGGAACATATCGTTTACAACGATCCGCATGCAAGCAAACGTTATGCCAACGCTGCACGTATCAACGACGTCGGTTTCATCGGCGGATACTCGGCAAATGTCAAACGTATGTTCGGCGACAACTTTGTTATGGTCGGTAATGCAACCGAGTTCCTGGATCCGGTCTTCTCATCAGGTGTAACACTGGCACTTGAGTCAGGTGCCAAAGCAGCCGACCTGACGATTAAAGAGTTCAAAGGCGAGAGTGTTGATTGGCAAGTCGACTATCAAGATTACATGATGATCGGTGTCAATGTCTTTAGGGAGTATGTTGAGGCTTGGTATGACGGTCGTCTTCAAAGCATTCTTTTCTCAAAAGAGCCTGGTTCAAAAAAGATCGAGAGCAAAGTGGTCTCTGTACTGAGCGGTTATGTCTGGGATACAAAGAACATGTTTGTCAAAACACCGACTGAAGCTGTCAATGCAACGTACAAATCGTTGACGGGAAGAGACCCGTACTAATATATAATTCAATTCGGGTTCACCACCTGAACACATAGGAAATCAGATGTCACAATATCGCGGCAGTCCCTTAGGTATCAAGTTTACCATCGCACTCTATAACATTTTTGGCTACAAAGCAGCTAAGGGCGTTGTGTTTGTTGTTGCACTTTTTTATGCCGTTATCACACAAAAAAAACGTCAAGAGCTCAACAATTATTATGATGCAGTGCATGTACCAAAGAGCTTTATCTCTTATTTTCATCATATCTATGCTTTCTCGCTCAACATCTTTGATCGCTTTATCGCTAAAGAGGGCATGGCCGAAACTGTCATCAAGATAGAACGCATCAATGTCGAAGCCTTCGAAGAGTTGCAGAAAAGCGGCGGCTTGCTCGTACTTTCACACCATGGGAACTGGTCACAAAGTTTTAAGACGTTTCAGACCTATGACATCAAACTCAATATCATCGGCGATGAGATGATCGATGAGAACCTGCATAAACTTGAATCGGCTTCTGAGGAGAACAGACGGATCAATATCATCAGTCTGAAAAACGGCATGCAGGCGATGCTGGATATTGCCAGAGCGCTCCAGAATAATGAGGTCGTTATTATCATGGTCGATCGCATACAAGAGCTCAACAAGAGTGTCGAAGTTGACTTTTTGGGCCGTTCGACCCTGTTGCACAGCGGTGCTTTTGAGATAGCCCACATGCGTAAAAGTCCTATGCTCGGTTGTGATGTTGTTCGAACCGGTGACCAGAAAAACAAAGTAGAATTTTCTGAGATCATAACCTCTTCAAAAAATAAAAAAGAGGAGGTCATCCTAGACCTTGCACAACAATATGCCAGCTTCCTGGAAAAAGTAGTTCGAGAGTACCCTTGGCAGTGGTTTAACTTTTTCGACTTTTGGAAAAGACCTTAAACTTTAGTTTTTATTTTTGCTGGAAATTTCGAAACTATTCTCAATATCTCACTTCTTTAATTACTTCATATCGCTAGTATGTCACTTTTCTTTCTTGCTAGCTCAAGAAAGAAACCTAACGAAAAGAAAGAAGAGCTATTACGGGTACAGCTACTTTCATAAGTATCATGTAATCTGATGCACGAAACCCCTCCGGCTTCAGCCACTGCACCAAAACGCAGTAACTGGTCGACAATATTCCAACTAAGTCAAAAGCTTTAGCTTTTAAATTTAAACAATGCGTTACCGTTTGGCTCTTTTCGTGGCATCTGCAGCGTTGAGTGTAAGGAGAGAAAGAGCGTTAAAAAAACGGCATTGTTTGACCGTAGGGAGTTTTGTCGTTTTTAGCGAAAGAACGAGTGGAAGGAAAGTAGTCGGTAGCTACCGACCGCGAAGCCGTTACGAGAGCTTTTTGGTTTCGTTTTTTGCGGAGAAAAAAGGAAAGAGTGAAGTCAATAAGGTCTAATTGAGAAAAACATTTCTAATGCCACTTTAGTTTGAAATCACCGCAAAGTTCGCCTGAACTGTTTGTAAGTTTCACCCGAACACCGCTTTTAGTAGGCGCGATCATATACGTCAGTCTCTCATCAGGCAAGATCTTTTGAACGAACTTCGCACTTGTTATCGCATCGATCTCTTTTTCCAAGACCTCAGTAAGCATATCGATCTGCAAAAAGCCCGGCAGAAGAGGCATACCCTCAAAATGGGCTTTAAATATTGCATGAGACGCATCGGTCAGCTTGATCTCGACGCACTCATCACTCTGAGAGATCACACTGTATAGTCCGCTAGAGAGATACGTTTGACTCATAATGACTCTCCGTTTTTTTCTAAAACCGCGGCCACTTGACCTTCGGCAACAACACTCTCACCGTCATAGACAGTGAAACTCACCACAAAAAAGCTGTCGAGGTTGCTGATGTAGCGGCTCTCGACCTCAAAGTCTCTCTTGTCACTCTTTTGGAGCCATTTAGACTTGACACTCACCAGCATTCCCATTGCACGCGGCGGGACATTGGCTGCTTTTTTCTCTTCGGTCAGTCTTAGAAAGATAGAGGTCTGCGCCCCGGCTTCAGAGAGCATAGAGAGTGTCGGTGCACTTTCAAAAGCAACAACCGTGCGCGACAGATGCTCTTCGCTTACCAATACTTTTTTAACAAAACCTACCGGATCTTTTTGCGGCAGGTATGTCATTAGTTCATCAAGACCAACCATTAAACGTTCCCTTTAGCATTAATAAACTCTTGAAGAGTTTTAATAGAAGCAAATACCGCTTCTGACTCAGTTATATTGGAGAAGACGATCCCATACTCATTGTCTAAAAAGATCGTCAGTTCAATCGCGTCCACAGAGTCAAGACCCAGACCGTCATCAAAAAGGTGGTCATCATCACTGATCTCTTCAGCATGAACACCCTCGAGGTTAAACAGCTCGATCAGCTCTCTTTTTAATTTCTCAGTAGTTATCAATTATCTTCCTAAAGTTCAAGCGCGACAACGCACCCGTTTTTACCGTCACAAGCATCTAACACATCAAGCATTGCCCAGAGCGAAGGCGCATAACCTTTATGCTCTTTTTGACTCACTGCAGTGTTAGCCTCGTCTTCTGTCGGAACCAGTGTCAACGCGACACCGGACTCAAGGTAATCCGTACAGGTGTTCACTTCGTCAATGTTAGGGATATTGATCGCTTCGCTGCAGACAAGCAGTACTTCATCATCAGTCGTTACAGATTGCAGCGCACCCGTTTGTAGAACGTTCGCCGAAGTGTCATCGCCGCTGGAGATCGTCAGGATCTCTTGTTTGTTGCCATGCAGCAGTGAAAAGTAAGAGGGCGCGGTATTATAGACCGAGTTTTGAAAAGCCGTCGGGCTGATAGGCTCATTGGTGTCTATAGCACCGACGATGTCGGCAGTTGCCTGCATCTCACCGTAAGCAGAACCGTAAACGACCGCACCGTCACGAAAGTCACATGCATCTGCAAGATAGACCATAATACGTGCAGCACGTGTTAGACGGCGACGCAGCATCATCTTGGGAACAATGCGTTTTTCATCCAAAGTCTCACATTTTGTATCGGCTGTTACTTTCGCCGTAGCGTTGACGATAAAGTTCATTTTCATTTGACTGCTCCAAATACGACCGCTGTGTTGTTGCCGCCAAAGGCAAATGAATTTGAGATCACATACTTGATCTCTTGTTCAACCGCTTCGAGTGGAAGGTTCACCTTCTTGTTCTCAGCATCAGACAGTGACGTCTGCGGTGCAATACGCTGCTGTTTGATCACTTCACAAGAGATGACTGCTTCGATAGCCCCCGCCGCACCTAAAGTGTGGCCTGTGATCGCTTTGGTCGAACTCAGGTAAGGGTTGTGGGTAAAGAGTGTCTCTACTGCCAAGGCCTCGACAGCATCATTAGCCTGCGTACCTGTTCCATGTGCGTTGACATAGTCGATATCTGTTGTCTTAAGACCGGCATCTTCGATCGCTTTTTGCATACAGGCGATCGCACCGCCCGCCTCAGGATCAGGGTTGGTCATGTGAAAAGAGTCTGAACTTCCTGCACTCCCGCACACTTCGATACTATCGTCAGTCTGCACGTTTTGTACCAAGAGTGCTGCAATTCCCTCAGCAACATTCATCCCTTCACGATCCTGCTGGAACGGCGTACATTTTTGTGTCGAGAGAACACCAAGAGCCTGAAAACCGCAGACTGTTGTATAACAGAGCGCATCAGCACCGACAACCAGCACATTCTCATACGCACCCAGGTTAATAAGACGCTGTGCCAGCATCATCGCGTTGGCACTTGAGGTACAGGCTGTTGAGATAGAGCGGCTGTCTTTGAAACCGAACTCCCTGTTCAGCGCATCGGAGATCACAGAGATGGCGTGCTCTTTTGGGTTGATGTTCTTGTAGTTTTTCTCTTTGAAAAAGATCTGTTCGCTTTTGCCGATACCGCCGACAGATGAGCCGACGATCAAAAGCGTGGTGTTAAAGTTGTCAAGATTGCTATTGTCAAGGACCTGTTGCGTCACAGTGTTAAGTGAACTAAAAAACTCATTGGGGGCAAAAGAGCCTAATCCAGCCTGATGCTCGGACATATAGCTTGTGTCGATAATAATACCGCTCTTTTTAGCATAAATCGCATCCATCAGCTCAGCTGTATTACCCGCACAGCTGAGTGATTCATAGGCATTAACAAAGGCACGATTTTTTTGCATTAAAAAACCCTTTTATTATTTTTTGTAATGTAGCACAGAGGCACTAAAAGCGAGGTAAATTTTCGACCGTAATCAATTGATATTTGTCATTGAATGTATCTATAAAAACAAGCTTTCCTTCACCCTCTTGGACAAAACGGTTAAGTGCATAAAGCGGTGCGGTCTCATAAAAACCACACCCCTCTTCATACTCAAAACGTTCTCTGTCACCGCCACTGAGCATTTCATCCGCCATCTCTTGCGAACAGCGCTGCCCGAAAGCCACTTTATACGACGTTTCAAGACCTTGCAGATAGGCATGCAACTGCACACTGTCCATCTCTTTCTCAACGACCTCGATCGATGCAAGAGCACCCTCTTGTTCTGCAGAGAGCAACATCCAGTTACTCCCTTCGCCCAGCGGCGTCTCATCACAAAGCCCCAGTGTTTTTCTAGTAAACATGACAGGCTCGTGAAACTCATCAACACCGCCAAAGAGGATCTTCTTCACTTTCGCCAGTTCTAGATCGTTTTGCGCAAGCAGCAGCAGTGTCTGTGTCACAAAACTAACACGTGACACGTTTAGGTTTTTACCTTGTAGACCAAAGAACTGTGCCACATAAAAACCGGACGTGTTGCTCAACGAGTTGATAAAGTCGACCGGCTTTGGCGGCTGTTTGTGGATATAGCGTTGGTCTCGCAAACGTTTAAAGACGGCCAGATTTCCCTGTCCCGATGCCATATAGAGTGCTGTCTCTTTGTCAAGTTCAACCCCGCCTACCGCCTGAAAAGCACCCAGCAGTGAAAGTTGAATAAAACGGTCCGTACGTCTGATCATTGCCGGCGAGACAGCTTTCCACGCCGCTTTGACGTCAAGTTCTTCACCCTCTTTACGGTTGATAGAACCGGTTTTATGGATATAGATCATGACCTTGCCTTCTCGATCACTATCGAGGTGTTATTTCCCCCGAACCCAAAATAGTTTAACATGAAACTACCGTTCTTACACGCTTTCTTTTCATATAATGGTTCCCACGCAAGTTCCTCGTCAACAGTGACAAAGTTAGGCGTACCCGGGATAAAACCGGCATCCACGCACTCCATCGTCAACAGCAGTTCACTCGAACCGCAGCTGCCTAAAGTGTGGCCGATATAAGGCTTCAATGAGAAAAAGTCGGGCGCCTCTTTAAAGAGCTTCTTCATCCCGTTTATCTCAGCCGTATCATTAAGAGCGCTGGCCGTGCCGTGGGCTTTGACAGCGTTAATATCTTCAGCAGTGACGTCGGCATTGTCCAAGGCGGCACCGACCACCTCTGCAATACCGCTGCCGTCCGGGTTTGCGCCGGTAACACTGTATGTCTCACAATTGCTTGCACTTCCAAGGAAAACCCACGGTGACGGGGCAACATCGTCCCGGCTCATAAAGAGCGCACTGATCGCCTCTCCCAGGATAATACCCGACCGGTCTCTGTCAAAAGGCGCTATTTTAGCAGGCGATAAGAGCTGCATCGATACAAACCCTTCAAACGAGACAGGGGAAAACATCTCAAAACCGATAACAAGGGCATAGTCAATAATACCCCCTTCCAGCATCGATGCCGCATCGATCACGGCATTGGCACTTGAGGTACAAGCGGTGTTGTAAGTCAAAGAGAAGTGGTGCAACCCAAAATGTTTGGTAAGATGATCCGTATAAAAGCCGTTACCGATCCGTTCACATCCCACTGTTTCAACCTGCGAGTTGTCATAGTTTTGCCCCAGAGGCAGACTTAAAGAGAGATCATTCGAGGCACTGCCGAAAAAAAGCCCGCACCGGCTGAGGGCATCAGCACTCAGCCCAAGTTTATCGATCGCTCTTTGCACTGCCTCTTCAAGATAGTGCAGCGGTATGGAGAGGGCACTGTTACGTTCGCCCTCATCGATACTGTAGTAGTCAAAGGAGAGCTCTTCACCCATGATGGTCGTCATATCTCTTTTGATACTGCAATATGTTCCATCTGACAGATGCTGCAGACGCTCGTTTTTGTCACCTAAAGCACTCAGTATTTCACCGCCAAGTAGTGTGATCATTTTAACGTTCTCTTCTTTCTACTCAGGCTGGACGTAGTCAGCAAGATTGTTGATCGTTGTCACAACACGTCGAAAATCTTTGGAGTCGCCCAGGCGGATCTTGAATTGTGTCTGCAGACCCATAGAGATCTGGAGTGCATCAAGAGAGTCCAACTCCAAACCGCTTGCATCTGAAAAAAGTTCAACATCGTCTGCCAGCTCTTCAGGTGCAATATCCTCTTTTTCACACTCTTCAATGATCATCGTTTTTAGGCGCAGTTTCAGCGCATCGTCTTGAGAACCTATCATGCCACTCTCCTTATCTTATAGTTAAATATTCCTGCCGCGATGATGAGTGAGACCAGACCAAAAAGGAGCAGTCCCACCACTTCATACATCACATCGTTTATCGTTCCGCGTCGCAAAAAGACATCCAGAAAACCTTCCAGTCCCCAGGACATCGGTGAGACATTCGCAAACTCTTTCATAAAATCCGGCATCACGAACTTCGGTACCATGACCCCGCCGATCGCCCCTAAAAGGATGTTGATAATGCCGCCGATAGTGGTTGCCTGCTCCACACTGTCGACCGTCACCGCGATCAAGATAGAGAGTCCGATGGCCGACAGGCTCAGTGCCAGTGAGACGGCTATCAAAGCACTGATATCGCCGCCTATCGTCAATGCTGCCGCACCAAAAAGAGGAACCACGAACATCCCGACCGCTATCATGACCCAGACCTGCAGTTGATTGATCAGCATGTAGGGGATGATCTTGCCGCCGAAAAGTACCGGCAGTGAGACGTTCATCGTGCTCAGACGCATCAAGGTGTTCTGCTTGCGTTCACTGATAAAGATCGTCGACATCGGGATGATGACAAAAAAGAGACCGAAGACGATCCATGAGGGAACACTCTGCTGAGTGGACGTCGGTTTTTCATCTTCATCAAGTGACGCATAATGGATCTTCATCATGCTTTTTTCATCGAACTCTATCTTTTTGGCCTCAGACTTTTCGCCCCGCATACTGCTCTTCATCTCTTGAGCAAGGTTGACGGCATCGAGGCGCACCTGCATAACACTGCTGAGCACCTGCGTTTTGAAAAGCATCAGATGGCTCTGTCCGATGTCCGACGCCACTTCGATCTGAAGTGCCGAGTTGTTGGCCTCGTTTTGGGAGAACTGGGACTTGAACCCTTCAGGGATGACAACGATAAACTGAACGCCTTCCTCTTTCGGTTTGCCGAAATCATCACTGATGTTATGTTCGGTCATCATTTTGTTTTCACGGAATTTCGAGAGAAGAGAGTAGCTTTCTAACGAGTTGTCTCTGTCAATAACAGCATATTCGATCAGTGCTTTATCTTCATTAAAGACATCTTTAAGTGCCAAAGACATGATCAAAATAAAGACGGCCGGCATGACAAAGAGTGCCGCAAGAGCATGTTTGTCGCGAGAGACCAGCAAGAACTCTTTGATCAACATCGCTTTAAACATCGGCGCGTCCTTTTGATGTCAGGTTGATGAACAGAGATTCAAGCGTCGTCGTACCGTAACGGATGTTCCTGACGACAATGCTGCTGGCTTCCAAAAGTGCTAACGCTTCGGAGACACTGCTGCTCTCCTTGCCTTCGAGCATAAGCGAACTGTCATCAATCACAGTCAGTGTTTTCATCTTTGCACAAGCCTCCTGCAACTTCTCTAGCGGCGTCTCATAGATCTCTAAGATAAGCTGGTCGGCACTCTCGTTAGTAAGCATACTTTCAATGCTCCCCTGCTTGATGATCTCTCCGGCATTGATGATCGCCACCTCATCACAGATCTTCTCGATCTCAGGCATATAGTGCGAGGTATAGACCACTGTTTTGTTATCTTTTTTAAATGACATGATCGTCTCTAGGATCTCGTTACGCGACTCAGGATCGATCCCGACCGTCGGTTCGTCAAAAAAGAGGATGTCCGGATCGTTAAGCAGACCGATAGCGATGTTAAGACGGCGTTTCTGCCCGCCGGAGAGTGTAGACGCTTTTTGGTTGAGCATTGAGCTCAAACGATTGGTCTCAACGGCATACTCTATGTTTTTTTTCAGTGTATCAGCTTCAATGTTTTGTATACCGCCGAAAAAATTGAGGTTCTCTATAACCGTAAGGTTCTCATAAAAGGCAAGTGTCTGAGGAATAAGCGCACACCGTTTTCGGATCGCTTCCAGGTTTTTGTCCAAAGCAAGATCAAAAACAGTGACCTCCCCTTCATTGTATTTCGTAAGGCCGTTAAGAATAGATATAAGTGTCGTCTTTCCGGCACCATTCGGTCCTAAAAGGCCGAAAACAGTCCCCGCTTTTATCTCCAGCGAAAGATGGTTAAGGGCTACCTTCTCATCATAACGTTTGAGCAGGTTTGTGATCTTGATCATCAAAAAGCCGTTAATAATTTCTTGTAGACCACCGCTTCTTCATCTGCGATAGACTCAAGTTTGTCAGCAATAGCACTGAAATCGACTGTCTCACCTTTTTTAGAGCGGATCGACTTGGCGATAAGCAGTGCAAATTCGCGCCAGCTGTCACCCACTGCCGTCATCATCTCTGACGCTTCTAACAATGTATCATTTGAAAGTATGGTCCCCGTCTCTTGTAAAAAAGAGGCGTATATGTAACGAAAGCCAGCCCCGCCTGTTCCTATCTCTTCTTGCATTCTTACAATATGGCCTAAAAAAAGTCGTGCATAACGACGGTCTTTAGACTCTAAGTTTCGGATACTTTTAGCTAAGTAGCGAATCCCCTTCAGTCCGGCAATAGGTACAGGTGTCTTCAACATTCGCTTAGCCACTGACTTGATCGCTTTAGGAACAACACGCTCATAATCGATCGTCTCAGGAACAAAAGTCGGATAATAGATAGCCCCTTTCGGTGCCATCACCCCTTTTGCAAAACGAGCCTTGCGAAACTCCTGCTCATTCGCCTCGACAACATGTTCAAAAACAGGGTCGCTGATCTTATAGATATCCTCTTGCTTGCCATAGACCAGAAGGTTATGACCGTTAAAGTGAAAACGCATCTCGTCAGGCAGATAAGGGAGCCAGAAAACAGAGGTCTGTGCACCGACGATCTTCCCCTCTTTTAAAAGTTCATCCAGACGCTGCTGCCCTTTGAGCTGGTTGGAGAAGGTCTCGATCTTCATCTTCAGACCAAGGTTCTTTTGCAGCCCTTTGATGATCGCTTTGGGGAGCGACCGGTATGCGATCAGCGGCATACCTGCCAGTTTGACGAACGGAAGGTAAGCAAAGTTCAGAGCACTTGAGAGACCAAAGGCCATCGGCTCACTCATCGCAAGTCCATGATGAGACAACATGATTGACATGACACCGCTTTCACAATGGCCGGCGTGCTTGTGGGTAAATTCTTTTGTTACTTCAGACAATCAAGACTCTTTTTTTGGAAGTTGTTTTAAGGCATCGACAGTAATACCCATCACCTCAGCATAACGCTCTAACATCTTGGCAGAGAGTTTGGCAAATACCGCAGGTTGAAAATGTCGTTTGATACGCCATTGAAAAAGACCGGTCGCTTGGGATAGAGAGAGAAGGTCAAGTCGCTTACTGTACATGTGGAACTCTAAAGGGGAGATCTCGCCACCCGCACACGCATCATACGCATCATCTGCCAATCTCTCCAACTCGGCTACCGCCTGCTGCGTTGCCTCCTCTTCGACATCCCATCCGCTTGATGCTACAACGCCATACTCGCCGTCTTTACCCGTTGCATAGACGGCACGTTTTTGGCCTTTGTAAATGCTGTTGTCGTCTTGCGGGACCTCTTGTTCTTTCATCGTTAGACAACTTCCAGCTTCATAAATGCTGTAGAGAAACGACCGCTTTCAGGAATGTAACAGAGCAGTTTGTCACCTACGTTCAGTCTGCCTGAGTGAAAAAGTTCTTCGAGCATGATATAGATCGAAGCAGAACCGGTGTTGCCCTTGGCTGGCAGGTTGGTAAACCACTTCTCTTGAGCGATGTCGCAATCTGCCTCTTTCATCCCCTCGTAGACTTTATCACGGAAATAACCTGACGAGTAATGCGGCAGGAAGTAGGTGATCTCATCGGGGTTCAACGTACCCTTTTCGATCAGCTCTCGAAGCGGTTTTGTCACCGTGTATTCGATGATCTTTTCATTGAGGAGTTTGACGTCTTGCTTGACAGAGAAAATAGACTGTTTCAACCACTCTTGCGGCTGATACTCTCGCCACCCTTTGACACTGCCGTCTTCAAGTTTTTCACAACCGGCATACATACAGGCATCGAGTTCGTTGGCATATGACTTTTGGACGATCCAATCGATCTTGAGCGAGATACCGTTAGTGTTCGGTTTGGCGCTCATCAAGGCAGCACCGGCGCCGTCACTCAGCATCCAGCGTAAAAAGTCTTTCTCAAATGCGATCTCCGGCTGACGCTCCAGCTTCTCTATCCGGGCATCAACCTCTTCTTCGAAGTTTTGCGCACGCATCACAGAAGAGGCATTTTCTGAACCCGTTGCGACTGCATTTTCACTTTGTCCTGAAAGAACAGACATATAACCGTACTTAAGTGACATCGTTCCGGAGAGGCATATCCCCGATGTTGCGATCACTTCGCAGCTTGGGATACCCAGTTCGCCATGCACCATCAAAGCATGGTTCGGCAGCAGTTGGTCAGGCAGTGTTGTTCCGCAGGCAAGCAGTTCAACAGTGTTGATATCAAAGTCGTCTGAGTTAAGTTTACGGATCGCCTCTGCTGCTATCTGCGCATTGGTATGCGTGGTCTCACCGCTCTCTTTGTCAATAGCATAATGGCGAGTTTTGATCTTGTTGGAACGCAAGATGAGTTTCTTTGCACGCGAAGGACGCGGACCGACCTGGCCTAATACCTTCTCGATCTCACTGTTGTCAACTGCTTCGTTTGGCAAAAATGCCTGAATATCATTGATGTATACCTGTTTACTCACTGCTTACCGTCCTGAAGGTTCTTCATAAAATTTTACACTCTTTTCAATTGCTTCTTTTCTAAATGGATAGATCAATCGTCTGATCAAGATGTTCAACGGCACTATCGTCAACACCAAGGTCGCCAAAAAGACCGCGTATATCGTTATGACGATCTTACGTGCGAATGAACCGGGATCACCCGCCTTTTGGATCAGCTTGCCCCAGATCATAAACGATCGTGTTGCGATCTTTTCTGTACCGACTAATTTGCCGTTGACGACAGCCGCACCCATGTTTTTCAACATCGGTGTTTTAGCCTTCTCTTCATCACTTTTCAATCCTTCAAGCATACGTTCACCAAAACGTGCGCTCTCTTGAAGATCTTTGTCTGAAACACCGGCTGCCGGAAAGCCCCAAAATGGGTCTTTTTTACCCGTTAGAAGCCAGCGAGGCGTCGTAATAAATGCATACAGCGAACCGCCCTGGTCTGTCAACGCAACATTGTCGATCAAGATCGCGCCTGCATCGTCAAGGAGGCTCTTCATCTTCTCTTGCGCCATCACCCACATGTCTCTGCAGGCGATAAGCGTTACAACCGGCTTGTCTCTGAAAAGTCGCTTCGCCTGTTCACTCTGCATAAACCCTGTTACCGGGATCGATGGAGACAAAAACCAGATGGTATAACCCAGAATGATCAAGTCGTAATCATCTGCCAGGTCATCCAAAGGTTCAACGTCACATCCATTCATATAGATGGCTTCGGGAAAAGCGTCAAAAAATGGATAAAACGGCCATGGGTACGGGTATTTTTCAACCGGCTCTATCTGACGATAATCGACCTGCATTTCATCACTGCTCTTCAGTGGTCCCGTCACAAAATCCACCATATTTTTCAATTGCCCGCTCTGCGAATAATAAAGCACTAAAACTTTTTTCATAGCCACCCATAGATCTACCGTAAATTAAGAAGTTATTCTACCCAATATGTCCATAAAAAATAATAAGTTCTATTTTTTATAATCATACGGGTTTTCAGCACTTATAGAGGTCATCTCAATTATAATAAGCCACATAATTATAATTAAGGACAGTCATGTTTAATACCGATAAGCTCAGCTCACTTGACGCATTGATGGAAGCGCAGAAAATAGCACACGCTCCTATAATCTTTCAAGTCGCTAATCTGCTTCGTGAATGGGGGATCTTAAAACTCCTGCATGAAAACAAGAAGACCGGTATGACAGTCGAAGAGTTGATGGCGGCCACTGATATCAGTGAATACGGCATCAAAGTCCTCTGTGAGTCCGGATACAGTATGGGCGTGATGAAATTGCAAGATAGCCGTTATTACATTACCCGTACCGGTTTTTTCCTCGCTTATGACGAGATGACAAATGCGAACTTCAACTACACTCGAGATGTCAATTACTTCGGCATCAATGAGCTGGGCGACTCCATCAAAGAGAGTCGTCCTGCCGGCCTGCAAAAGTATTTTAATAAAGACTGGGAGACGATCTACCCTTACCTGACAGAACTTCCTGAAAAGACAAGAGAGAGCTGGTTTGGCTATGATCACTTTTACTCAGACTCTGCGTTTAAAACCCTGGTCGACCTGATGGCGGAACGCAAACCGAAAAAGATCCTTGATATCGGCGGAAACACCGGTAAATGGGCTATTGCTATTACTTCAGCCTCACAAGAGACAGAGGTAACGATCTGTGATCACCCGCTGCAGATCAAAACGGCTTTTGCCAATGCAGAAGAGGCCGGTGTTAAAGAGAGGGTCCACGGTGAGGTCATGGACCTGCTTGACCACTCTATACCATTTCCAAAAGACTTTGATGTCGTCTGGATGAGTCAGTTTTTAGACTGTTTTCCGCCGGAGGATATCATCGCCATCTTGCAGCGTGCAAAAGAGGCTTTGAGCGAAGACGGACGTATCCATATCATCGAGCCGTACTGGGACCGTCAACAACATGAGATCGGTGCCTACATCCTCATAAATTGTTCACCTTACTTTACTGCTTTAGCCAACGGTACGAGTAAGATGTACAGCGCAGAAGATATGCATAAATATATTGAGGCTGCCGGATTAGAAGTTGATGAAGAGATCGATAGATTAGGATTTGGTCATACAATGACCTCGTGTAAGAGAAAAAGTTAAACAGAGACTTCTCTCTGTTTAACTAAAACGCTGTCGTTTATGCGTTTTGCTGCTCATTTATAAAGCTGCAAAGAGATTCGGCTGTAGCAAAGATCGTCTCAGCATCTGCAATATTCGTCACCTTCACACCAAACTCTTTTTCAATGACCAGTGTCAACTCAATAGCATCAACAGAGTCAAGACCCAGACCATCATCACCAAAAAGCGGATCAGTATCACCGATCTCACTTGCATCAATATCTTCCAGGTTTAAACCCTCAATGATCTTCTCTTTTAAAACGTCAGTAGTTACCATGTTTTACCCTATTATTTTTTAATTGCGATAGTTTACCATAGCCTCTTTAAGTTAGCGTTTAATAGGCTCTCCAGGCACTGTTGGAGACATCCTTGTCCCGGTTCTCATAAAACAATTTTAAAAAGTAGTCCCTGTAAACTTCAATCGCACCTAGTGATTTAAGATGTTCAGTAGGGACTTGTGCATCTATAAAAGCGTATCCCCACTCTTTTAACTTCTCTATCAAAACAGCAAAAGCGACTTTCGAGGCATCATTCTTTGCCGCGAACATCGATTCGCCGCAAAACACTCTTCCTACTGTAACACCATAAAGCCCTCCGACCAGTTCACCGTCATAATAGGCCTCCACTGAGTGCGCTCTGCCAAGGGCATGCAACTCTGTCATGGCCTCTATAAGCTCAGGCTGCAGCCATGTGCCTTGTTGTCCCGGGCGATGAACAGCCGAACATCTGTTCAACACCTCTTCAAACGCCGTGTCAAAACGTACTTCAAAGTGCTTCATACGCTTTTTAAGTGACTTACGCAGTTTGAAATCATCCAGGTGCAAGATAAGACGAGGATCCGGTGACCACCAGAGAATGGGGTCACCTTTGGCATACCAGGGAAAGATCCCCTCTCTATAGGCCAAGTAAAGCCGTGACGGGCTCAAGTCACCGCCGTAAGCAACGATCCCATCCTCATTCGCTTCGTTGGGATGGGGAAAGCTAAGATTATAATCAAGCTTTTTGATCATTCACTAAAACTAAATGTAAGTACATCATCATAATCAACAGAGACCTTACCGCCATGTTTAAGCGAGCCAAACAGTATCTCATCGGTAAGTTTGTCTTTGATCTTCTCTTGCATCACACGGGCAAGCGGACGGGCACCCATGGCAATATCATAACCCATCTCAGCCAAATAACCGCGTGCTTTTTCACTGATCCCTACCACCACTTTCTTCTTAGAGAGCTGTCCGTTGAGTTCAGCGATAAACTTGTCAACGATCTCTTCCACCACTTCGATCTCCAGCGGTGCAAACTCAACAACAGCGTCTAGTCTGTTTCTAAATTCCGGTGTAAAAAAGGCCTTAAGCTCTTCACCGCGGGAGAGTGCCTGATCGGCATTAAAGCCCATCACGCTTGCTGCCTGTGCCCCTACGTTGGAGGTCATGATCAAGACGACATTTTTAAAGTTGGCCTTGTACCCGTTGTTGTCCGTCAACGTCGCATTGTCCATCACCTGCAGCAATATGTTGACCAGGTCAGGGTGTGCTTTTTCGATCTCGTCAAGAAGCAGCACAGTGTAGGGGTGTTTGCGAATAGCTTCCGTAAGCAGACCGCCCTGCTCATACCCGACATAACCCGGAGGTGCACCGACCAGACGGGAGAGTGCATGTTTCTCCATATACTCACTCATGTCAAAACGCTCGAAGTGAATACCCATCTCATCTGCAAGCGACTTGGCAAGTTCGGTCTTACCGACACCGGTCGGTCCGGAGAAGAGGAATGAACCGATCGGTTTCTCACCGGCATTAAGTCCCGCGCGTGAACGTTTGATAGCAAGCGCCACTTTCTCAACGGCAGTGTTCTGACCGATGACACGTTTTTTAAGATCTGCTTCCAGCATCTCAAGTCTGGTCGTGTCATCTTCTGTCATACGTGATGTCGGTACACCGGTGATCTTGGAGATCACCTTCTCGATATCATGCGGCGTCACTGTTTGGCGTTTTTTCTTACTCAGATGGAACGAGGCCCCCGCTTCATCGATAAGGTCGATGGCAACATCCGGTAAAAACCGGTCATTGATATACTTTTTAGAGAGCTCTACTGCCGCATGAAGTGCTTTGTCAGTGTACTTGAGTCCATGATGTTCTTCGTACTTGGAACGCAGCCCTTTTAAGATCAGGACACTGTCTTTAAATGACGGCTCATCCACATCGACACGGGCAAAACGACGGCTAAGTGCACGGTCTTTTTCAAAGGCGTTTCTATGTTCGGCAAAGGTCGTGGCTCCCATGCATTTAAGTTCCCCCGAGGCAAGTGCCGGTTTGAGTTGATTAGAGGCATCCATACTGCCCCCGCTCACTGCGCCTGCACCGACAAGCGTATGGATCTCATCGATGAATAAAATAGCATCTTTTATGTTTTTAAGCTCATCGATCACACCTTTTAGGCGTTTCTCAAAGTCACCGCGGTATTTCGTTCCCGCAAGCATAGCAGAGAGGTCAAGCGCAAAGATCGGAGCAGCATGCAAGATCGCAGGGACATCGTCTTCACTGATGCGCAGCGCCAGACCTTCCGCAATAGCCGTTTTACCGACACCCGGTTCACCGACAAGCAGCGGGTTGTTTTTCTTTCGGCGGCAGAGTGTCTGAACAACACGTTCGATCTCGTCTTTACGACCGATAACAGGATCGATCTTGCCCTCTTTGGCCTTTTCAACCAAATTGATCGTGTATTTGTCCAGATAACTCTCTGTCTCGTCACCTGTTGTCGTCGCCGTATCGACATCTTGATGTGAGATCACCTCTAAGACGTCCACACGCGAGATCTCCTGCTCTTGCAAAAGAGCTATAGCAAAGGTGTGTTCCTCTTCAAACACAGCTGCCATCAAGTCACCCACTTCAGCCTGCTCTTTTTGCGCACTCTGAATATGTTTGATCATTTTGTCGATCATACGCGAAAGGGCAACCGTCTCAAACGGCTCTTGGTTGACATCTTCAGGCAGAGCCTGCATCGTCGCGCTCAAGTAAGTCGCTGCCGCCTCTCGCATGGTCTCGACATCACCGCCGCACTCTTTAATAATAGTGATACCCTCTTTTGAACCCAGCAGAGCAAAAAAGACATGTTCAATAGTCAGGTATTCATGACGCTGATCTTTAGCATAGATAAGCGCTTTTTGGAAAATACTGTTTAGTTCTGCACTGATCATCTTACGCCTCCTCCATCGTTGCTTTAAGCGGAAATCCCTGTTCACGGGAAAGTTTACTCACCTGCATCACCTTCGTTTCAGCGACCTCGTAAGTAAAGACCCCGCAGACGCCCTTGTCTTTTTTATGTACATCCAGCATGATCTGTTCTGCCTCTTGGTAGTTTTTATGAAAGATGTTCATCAACACATCGACCACAAAGTCCATCGAGGTGTAATCATCGTTTAGTAAGTAGACAAGATATTGTTTGGGCTCGCTCAGTGAAAGCTCGCCCTCTAACTCATGTTTAGTACTCAAAAAATTTCCTATTTGTATAGATATAGAAAATGTATCAATGTTTGGGTGTTGTTTTGCTTAAATGGCGGAGTTAGCTTAGATTTGTGAGGTTTCAAAGATAACCGTTTTATCAAGATATGCACACTAATATTAAGACGATTAGCTACTTTTTTTTCTGATATGTTCTCTAATTACTTCAT
Source organism: Campylobacterota bacterium (assembly GCA_039714575.1). Taxonomy (GTDB): domain Bacteria; phylum Campylobacterota; class Campylobacteria; order Campylobacterales; family Sulfurimonadaceae; genus Sulfonitrofixus. Next base: position 32,622 of record JBDLJE010000002.1, read on the forward strand.
ATCATTAGTATGTCACTTTTCTTTCTTGCTAGCTCAAGAAAGAAACCTAACGAAAAGAAAGAAGAGCTATTGCGGGTACAGTTACTTTAATAAGTATGATGTACTCTGAATCACGAAGCCCCTCCGGCTTCAGCCACTGTACCAAGACGCAGTAATTTGTCGACAATATTCCAACTAAGTCAAAAGCTTTAGCTTTTACATTCAAATTGATGCGTTACCGCTTGGCTCTTGTCCGTGGCATCTGCAAGGCAGACTGAAGGGAGAGATGAGCGTTAAAAAAACGGCACTGTTTGACCAACGGGAGTTTGTCGTTTTTAGCGAGAGAACGAGTGTAAGGATGGTAGTCGGTAGCTACCGACCCTGAAGCCGTCACGGGAGCTTTTTTGGTTTCGTTTTTTTGCGGAGAAAAAAAGGAAAGAGTGTAGTCAATAAAGTTCAAAAGTGTAAAAAGTTTGTAGATTCCGGGTCAAGCTCGGAATGGCAAGCACGACTGTGAGTCCTTAGAACTCTAGTTAGCAGCTTGGATGAAGTCCTCGATGATATCATCCGGATTTTCCAACCCGATAGAGATACGGATCAGTCCATCAGTAATACCAAGGAACTTACACGTCTCCTCATCAAAATCACTATAAATAGTCGAAGCCATGTGCAGTGCCAAGGTGCGGGTATCACCGATATTGGCAGTGATCGTTGCCAGTTTAGAACGGCGTAAAAACGCATAAGCCGCTTCCTGCGTACCCATGTCTATCGTCATCAAGGTACCGCACCCTTTTGCGAATTGCGCTTGATAACGCGCATGCTGTTCATGCCCTTCTATACAAGGGTGGTTGACATTGATGCCTTTCATATGCAGGGCATAAGCGACCTTCTCGACACTGCTGACGACACGCTCCATTCTAAGCGGCATCGTCTCCAGACCCAGAAGCGTCAAGTACGATGAAAATGCCGATGCACTCATACCGAAGTCGCGCATCGCACGTTTTTTAGAGTTGGCGATAAGCGCCATCTTGCCCATCTTTTTGATGAACTTGTGCACCTCTTTGTAACGCGCTTCTTTAAACTTGTCTTCACCTTCGTTGATCGCACGGAAAACCACTGCACCGCCAAGAACAGAAGCGTTACCGCTGATGATCTTTGTTGTTGAATAGACAACGATGTCAGCGCCGAGTTCAAGCGGTGCGACGCTCATCGGTGTAATAGTGTTGTCAACAATAAGAACGATCCCGTTTCGACTGGCGATATCGGCAATAGCGCGTATGTCGGGCAGACGCATGTTCGGGTTGCCGACCGACTCCAAAAAGATGATCTTTGTACTCTCGTCGATAGCACCTTCGATGTTTTCAAACTCATCCACGTCAAAAAACTGTGTAGTGATACCAAAACGGGTCAATGTCTCAGAGAAGTAAGCGTATGTACCGCCAAAAAGACCGCCGATACTGATGATGCTGTCACCGCTTTTAAGCAGTGACATCGTCGCCAGTGTCGTCGCCGCCATGCCTGAACTGGTCGCGACAGCACCTGCACCGCCGTCCATCTCGGCCAAAATACCTTCAAGCTTCGCCGTCGTCGGGTTTCCCATACGTGCATAGAGCGGTTTTTTGACACTCCCGTCAAAGATCCCCTCGGCAGTTTCAGGGCTGCCGTAACCAAAGGCAGCCGACTGAGTGATAGCAGGACTGACGGCACCCTCTTTCGAACCTACATTTTGGACAAAATAGGTAGAAAATTCTTCAAAATTGTTCATACTTGTAACCTTAGTCAGGGTATTAAAGCCACCCTGCTGTAAAATAATGCGAAATTATAACTAAAAAGAGCAGATAGTGGCCAAACGAATCTTCATTACCGCAACAAATACCGATATAGGCAAGACTTATGTCACTAGCCATCTATTAAAACAGTACGCAGCCCTCGGTTTCAAGGTCGGTGTTATCAAACCTATCGAGACCGGCGTTGTTGAAGAGCCTCTTGATGGTTCACTGCTGCTCTCACTTGTCCAAACATTAAATCCTACAATGGTAGAACTCACTGTAGATGACATTGTTCCCATCCAGTTTCAACTGCCGGCTGCACCTTACTGTGCCAACGGTGCCAAGACCATAGACCTTTCTGCTGTTGATGAGGCCATTGAAAAGATCGAACCCCTGTGCGACATCTTGATCATTGAAGGTGCCGGAGGGCTATATGTTCCTATCGATAAAGAGATGATGATCATTGACCTGATCAACCGTTTTGAAGCAAAGACGCTGCTTGTATCTCACTGCAGACTGGGGTGTATTAACGACACTATTCTCTCCATGAAAGCACTCCAGGAGAGAGACATTGACTTTGTCTGGACACTCAACTGTCATGCCGATGATGATAGTTTTCATACGGTATCAGAGCCCTACTTCAGAGACACCTATCCAAACTACACTGTCTTTAATCGTGACATAGCAAAAATAGCAGAAGAACTTTTGCTATAATCACAATACTGAATTTTCAAGGAGAGATGATGCAGCACCTCATACGAACAGATGACTTCAGCATAAGTGAGATCGAAGAGCTTCTTAGTGATGCAGAGACGTTTTCTAAAGGCGGTTTCGACCGTATCTTACAAGACAAACTCATCATCACCCTCTTCTTCGAGAACTCCACCCGTACCAAAAGCTCATTTGAGATCGCAGCAAAACGTCTGGGCGCAGAGATGGTCCACCTTGATGTTACAAAAAGTTCTACCAAAAAAGGGGAGACCCTTGTTGACACTGCGACCAACCTTGACGCAATGGGACCTCACGCCATCATCGTCCGTCACTCCGATGCCGGGGTACCAAAGATCCTCTCCAACCACACCCAAGCTTCGATCATCAATGCCGGCGACGGTGCACATGCACACCCGACTCAGGCACTGCTGGACCTTTTCACCCTGAAACAGCACTTTGGCGAACTAAAAGGTAAGCGCATCGCGATCGTCGGCGATATCAAGAACTCGCGTGTTGCCAACTCCAATATTGAACTTCTGAGCCGTTTTGGTCTTAAGGTCACTCTCGTCGCACCGCCTCAATTCATGCCTGCAACAGACCTGCCGAACACCTACCATATCGAAGATGTTATCGATGATGTCGACATCATCATGAGTCTTCGTACCCAGACAGAACGCCATTCACAGCAGTCGTATGCTTCGCTTAAAGATTATGCAAGTGACTTCTGTATCACTAAAGAGCTGGTCGGTGACAGAGACCTTATTATCCTGCACCCTGGACCCGTACACCGCAACATAGACATCGATGACGCTCTTTTGGCCGATGAACGTTGTAAAGTGCTGCAACAGGTCTCGAACGGAGTGTCCATACGTATGGCCGTACTTAAAAAACTGATAGATGCTGGCTAAGATATCGCATCTTGCCTCGCAGGGCACCCCCTTTCTGCTTATCAGTGATTTTAAAGCTGACGAGATACTTGTCTACACCCAAGATGAGTTGGCTTTAGAAGATATTGAGTTTAACTTCACCCCCACTGCAATGTTGGAGCCTACCCCGCTTATAAAACAGCCTATGGATTACCGAACATACAAATTCGGTTTTGACAAGATCATAGAGCATATCAGAGCCGGTGAGACCTACCTGCTTAACTACACCTGCTCAACGCCTGTTGAGACTTCACTCTCACTCAAAGAGATCTACCAAAAAGCCCATGCCAAATTCAAACTGCGTTTCAAAGACGAGTTCGTCTGTTTCTCGCCGGAGCGTTTTATCAAGATCGAGGGAGACACCATCTCTACCTACCCTATGAAAGGGACCATCGACGCAGCACTTCCAAATGCGAGAGAGCGCATACTGCACAATGAAAAAGAGATGGCGGAGCACATTATGGTGGTCGATCTGCTTCGCAATGACTTAGGCATTGTCGCACGTGACATCAAGGTCCAAAAGTTTCGTTACATCGATCATCTGAAAACAGGCAATAAAGAGTTGCTGCAGGTCTCTTCCAAGATCACAGGGCAGCTTCCTTCTGCCTGGCGAGAAAATTTTGGCGATATCATCAATGCCCTTCTTCCTGCCGGCAGTATCAGCGGTACACCCAAAAAAAGTACGGTTCAGATCATCGAAGAGGTAGAAGAGCATCAAAGAGGTTTTTTTACCGGCGTCTTTGGTTATTTTGACGGCAAGGACTTCGACAGTGCCGTGATGATACGTTTTATTGAAAAACAGGGTAGTCGACTTATCTACAAAAGCGGCGGCGGTATTACCCTTGAAAGTAAAGCAGAAGATGAGTATCAGGAGATGATCGATAAGATCTATCTTCCATAAACAGTTCCAAAACTCAATATTAACACTTCATGTAGTAGAATTGAGTTTTAAAATAGGATAGACTTTGGTGACACAATTTAAAAGCTTAATTGCAAAATGTCTTAATAGCAATATGGCATTTACCGATCAAGAACTCGACAATCAGTTACGACACAATATCATCAACCTTACCGTCGCTCTTGCCGTATTTGCCCTCGTTTATGGTATGATCAACAACTTCTTTAAAGACGATCATCTTGGTATAACCGTTAATACAATTGCCATTGTCATCTTGCTTATAACGGTCTCCTTGTTACGCATTAAAAAGAAACACTTCAACCTTATAACAACTATTCTGACCCTAGAGTTCATGGTACTCTTTAATCTCCTGCTCATGATCTCTGATCCTTCCAGTCTTAAACACATATGGCTGGTCACGTTTCCCGCTCTGATCTTTTTTTTCAAAGGCACAAGAACCTGGCTGATCTGGATCAGTATGTTCATCATCACACTGTTTCTTACAAAACTCCAGCCGTTTTTTTCTATCAACTTCACATATGGCGAACTCCTCTATATCTCTGTCGTTGTCATCACAATGACCGCGATCATCTACTTCTACAAAAGCCGGATCGATGTCGGCAACCAGACCATCATAAAACAGAAAGAGCAGCTTGAGGCTCTTACTAAAGCGCTGGAGTCCAAGGTACAAGAGAAGACAAAAGAGCTTCAACAGCTCAACCTCAGCCTTGAACAAAAAGTGGATGACAAAGCAAAAGAGCTTGTCAAAAAAGATGCCATGATCCTGGCTCAGTCACGACAGGCTGCTATGGGGGAGATGATCAGCATGATCGCCCATCAATGGCGCCAGCCGCTCTCCACCATCACCCTGCAGATATCAAACCTTAAGATCAACTCTCTACTGGGAAAGCAGTCCGTCGAAGAGACCAATGACGCCTTGGGACACATCTCAGACACCATCATCTACCTTTCTGAGACTATTGACGATTTTCAAAGCTTTTTTAAACCGAACAAGAAACAGGAGAGAAAGTGTATCTGTGAACTGGTAGAGCGCGGGACAAACTTTGCAAAACCGCGTCTGAAAGTCGCAGATATTGAACTGATCTACTCATGTAACAAACAGATCTATGTTCTGACCTACCCCAATGAGTTTGCCCAAGTCATCATCAACATCATCAATAATGCTATCGATGTACTTTTAGAGCGTACTGTGAAGAAGCCTGCAATAAAAGTAAATATTGCCCAAAATGACCATACGATCGAGATCAGTATCAGCGATAATGCCGGTGGAATTGACCCAAAACTCGCGAACAGGATATTTGAGCCCTACTTCAGTACAAAAGGTAAAAACGGCACCGGCCTTGGACTCTATATGAGTAAAATGATCATCGAAAAAGAGTTGGGCGGTCTGTTACAGGTCAAGAACAATAGCGAAGGTGCTGAGTTTACAATTAAGCTTCCTCACTCGTAATAGAGGTGCTCTTAGACTAAATGTTCGTCCAGTAGGCTGTTTACATTTTCACAAAACAGTTCAAATGACGGCAGTTCTAAAGAAGCTTCCCGCTGTTGTCTCCCCCACATCGGTTCAGGAAAAAAACTGTCCTCTTTAAATCTGGCCATAATATGCCAATGGACTTGCGGAACATAGTTTCCAAATGATGCGATATTGATCTTAGCGGGTTGATAGTAGGAGAGCATCTCTCTTTCTATGATGTCCAGGGCTTCAAAAATTGCACTTTTTTCTGCCGAACTACACTCACTGAACTCTCTGCGTTGAGCTTGAGTAAAGACCTTTAACCAAGGTATCTCACTCTCTTCGATCTCAACTTTTATCAGATTATTATGGTACATCTTAATGAACATGGTCATCTTGACGGCGGCGTTTATGACGGCGTGTTTTTTCCCCTACACGTCTCTCCGAACGATGATGTCGTCTTTCAGGCAGTTTACTCTCATGTTTCAGCTGGTTTGCCTTTCGACGCCCTCTGTCCACACGGCGGTCTTTCAGGCCTATTCGACGCAATAGACTTCGCCGGTCATTTTTACCGCTGTAGGGATTATGAAACTTTAGCCAAAGAAAGATGATAACAAGTGCGCCAAAAAGAAGTCCAAATGTCTGCTTATCGAGTTCCACAAGAAAACCTTATGTATTTTATATTAATTATAATCGTATTTTAACAGAAAGTAAATAAAAAAAGATGTAAAACAGGAGATCCCTGTCTATTTTAGAGTTGGTTTTAAATTACTTTGAAAGAGGTGAAAAAGGAACCAAGGCAGAACCCCAGGTAAGACCACCGCCAAAGGCGTCAAGCAGCATCATCTCACCCGCTTTCAGTCCGCCCTCTTCATAGAGATCATTGATCGCCATCGGAATCGACGCACCCGAAGTGTTGCCGTACTTGTGAACCGTCAATACCACTTGCTCTTCTCGCATCTTAAGGGCATCACCAACCGCTTTGATAATTCGGTAGTTGGCCTGATGCGGTACAAAGTGTGCAATATCATCTGATGAAAGATTGTTGTCCGCCAAGATCTGCACCACATCCTTAGTCAAGGTACGCACTGCGATCTTAAATGTCTCATTGCCCTTCATCTGAATAAAAGAAGTCTCTGATTTGAGCTCATTTTGGTGAGGGTTGCCTGTTCCGCCGTCCGGTGTCATCAAAAAGTCACCCAGACTTCCGTCAGCAGCGATATGAAGGTCAAGGATCGCCTCTTCTTTGTTGTCTGTTGCAGAGACGACCGCCGCACCCGCACCGTCACCGAACAATATACAAGTACCGCGGTCCGTATAGTCTGTGATCGCCGACATCTTTTCAGAACCGACAATAAGGATGTTCTTTTTCATACCGGACTCAATAAAGGCTTTTGCAATGCCAAGAACATAGACAAAACCGGTACATGCTGCTGAGATATCGAAAGCCGGAACCTGGTCTAGACCCATCTTATGTGCAACAACCGTAGCAGTAGAAGGCATGTTAAAGTAGTCTGGAGAGATCGTAGCCATGACGATCATATCGATCTCACTCTTTGCCAGACCTGAACGCTCGATCGCTAGTTCAGCCGCTTTGACAGCCATGTCCGAAGTGGTCTCATTTTCTGCCGCGATACGACGCTCTTTGATACCGGTACGTTTTGTGATCCACTCATCAGTGGTATCGACCATCTTGGTCAAGTCTTCGTTAGAGAGGATTCTTTCAGGTACATAAGCACCTATAGAGCGGAAAGCAGCGTACATTATTTTCCTTCAGCAAGTTCAGTTAATGAGCGTTCTATATGTTCGTTTACACCTGTATCAACGTAACGGATCGCTTGGAAGATCGCATTTTTAATGGCTTTAGGATTACTTTTACCGTGACCGACGATCGCACACCCCTTAATACCGATAAGCGGAGCACCGCCCTCTTCTGCATAGTCGATCTCTTTTTTCAAGAGTTTAAACACTTTACGCATTAAAAGCGCACCCGTGATCGCAATAGGCGACTTACGAATGTAATCTTTGATAAAGTAAGAGATGGTCGAAGCAACACCTTCAGCTGTTTTAAGGACGAGGTTACCGATAAAACCGTCACATACTACAACATCACATTCGCCATTAAAGATGTCACTGCCTTCGACGTTACCGATGAAACCGTCATAGCCCTGAAGCTTTTTAAAAGCTGCTTTTGTGACCTCGTTGCCTTTTGACTCCTCTTCGCCGTTAGCGAGAAGCCCTACACGAGGGTTTTTAATACCCACCATGTCTTGAGCATAATATTTACCCATCACAGCAAATTCAACAAGGTTTTCCGGAGCGCAGTCTACATTGGCTCCAACGTCCAACAGTATTGTTCTGTTCTTGCCCTTGCTTGGCATCATTGTGACCAGTGCAGGACGTGACACGTGTTTCAAACGTCCAAGGCGGAGTGTCGCTACCGTCATTGTCGCACCGCTGTGCCCGGCAGAGACAATACCGTCAGCCTCACCTTTTTTGACAAGGTCAACGGCTTTGAAGATAGAGCTCTCTTTACGCTTAAGTGCATCTGTTGCAGCGTCAGACATATCGATGACATCATCTGCATCTACGATCGAAATCTTATTTTTATAACCCTTAGGTAACAAAGACAAAATCTCATCTCTCTTGCCAACTAATATTGGTTCGAACTTACGCTCTTTCAGTGCTAATAGACAACCCTTAACAATTGGCTCGGGACCGAAGTCCCCGCCCATTGCGTCAATCGCAATTTTAATCATTAATTATTTGTACTCGCCAGTAGTCGGGTTAATGTGGTGTGGTAACTTGTATGTTCCATCTTTGTCTTTAACCGGGCGTGCTAGTTTGATCTTGTAGTGTGTTCTGCGTTTTGCTGAACGTGAGTGTGATACTCGTCTTTTAGGTACTGCCATGTTTAATTCCTTTCTTGGTTTTTACAGTTGTCACAACTGTGATAATCATTTCTGATCAGTTCGATCTCAGAGTGTATTAACTCGTCAAAATCTAATGTATCTTGTATCTCTATGACATCATAAGCGTCATTAAAACCCTTATAAACGCCATCTGAAACAAGTATCTCTACTTTTTCGTTTAACATTGTAGCGAAATCTTCGGCACAAATGTCACAAGTAAGCATAATCTTACCTGATAACTGAGCTTGAAGTAGAGCCAGGTTACGCTCTTTAAAGACAACGTCGCCTTTAAGCGTAACACCTTCGGAACTTGTATTAAACTCCGTAGGTGTCTTTGTAATACGTCTGAACGGTATGTTCATGGGTAATTACGCGATCTCTCTTTCAGCGAAGAAGAAAGCGATCTCGATCGCTGCATTTTCAACAGAGTCACTTCCATGAACTGCATTTGCATCGATGCTCTCAGCGAAATCAGCACGGATAGTACCGGCTTCAGCTTCAGCAGGGTTCGTTGCACCCATAAGGTCACGGTTCTTCTGCATTGCAGCGTCACCTTCAAGAACTGTAACAACAACAGGACCAGAGATCATGAACTCGACAAGGTCTTTGAAAAAAGGACGCTCAGCGTGAACGGCATAAAATGCTTCAGCATCTTGTTGAGAAAGCTGAAGTTTCTTAGTTGCTGCGATACGAAGACCATTGTCCTCAAAACGAGAAAGGATCTTGCCGATAACACCTTTAGCGACTGCATCTGGCTTGATAATTGATAGTGTACGTTCCATGAAGAACTCCTACATGTATGAAAATTTAGAGTGGGATTATACCGAACTGTTATTGTGTTTTAGTTTAAATAAATTTATAAAAAGGAAAGAGAGTAAAAAAGGGGTAAAAGCGTATCGGCAAATTGCCGATACAAGTAGAATTAGTCTACGATATTTGCGCGGTTAGCACGATCTTCATCAGAAATATCATCACGTTGAGCTGGTTCAGCATCTGCATCTTCCATGACGAAGTCTTTACCATCTACATAGTTAGGACCGTCAAAGAATGATTTGTTATCAGCATCGAATTTAGCATCCCAAGTGATACAACCCTCAGTTGGACATGCAGTAGCACAAGCCGGCTCGTCATGGTGATCAACACACTCTACACATTTGTCTGGATAAACGTAGTAAAGTTCCTCACCTGTCGGGTTATCGTCCTCGTCTACAATTGCTTCTACCGGACATTCGTCGATACAAGCACCACAGTTAATACATGTGTCATTAATAAATACTGCCATTTCAGTCTCCTATGAGTAATTTTGAGACAACTATAACACAAGAATGTTAATTGTTTCTAAAATAATTACCTAACTTTCTTCCAAAAGTTAAATTGTTACAGAAGTGAACAACAGCCCTTGAAACGGTGTTTTGAGAGTCGTTATCAGTTGATAACAGCTATATATAAGCAGTCATAATATGTTGGATTGTAAAAAGATAGCGAAGCTCATCGAAACACAAGCCGAAGATTAAAAGTTTCAGATTTGGTGTGAGTTGTGCTGGACGTAAGCCCGAAGACGATATCTCCTGTTAAGAAACTAAGCTAGGAGCTTAGTTTTAAGGAGTAAAGTAATATTAATAGAAGCCGTTAGGCTCTCTTCTGCGTCGAGTGGTGAACTCCGGTGCAAATCGCGCCGAAGCTGGAACTTTTAAAGCCCTAAAAAGGCTTTGATGTCGTCTACTCTGTCTGTTTTTTCCCAGGTAAAGTCCTGATCTTCACGACCGAAGTGGCCGTAAGCAGCAGTCTTACGGTAGATAGGACGAAGCAGGTCAAGAGACTCGATGATCCCTTTTGGAGAAAGGTCGAAAAGCTCTTCAACACACGCTTCTATCTTATCTTCGGCAACCACGCCGGTATCGTGTGTATTCACCATAATAGAGACAGGCTGTACAACACCGATCGCGTAAGCGACTTGGATCGTTGCACGTTCACAGGCCCCCGAAGCTACCAGGTTCTTTGCGACGTGTCGTGCAGCGTATGCAGCAGAACGGTCGACCTTGGTCGGATCTTTTCCACTGAAAGCACCACCACCGTGAGGACAAGAACCGCCATAAGTGTCAACAATGATCTTACGACCTGTAAGACCCGCATCGCCTTGAGGACCACCGATCACAAACTTCCCTGTCGGGTTGATGTGATAAACAATATCATCACTTATCAACGCCTCAGGGATCACTTTTTTGATCACTTCATTGATAACATCTTCATGAAGCTGTGCTTGATCGATGTTGTCATGGTGTTGCGTTGAAACAACGACCGTCTCAACAGAAACAGGTTTATGCCCCACATATTTAACAGAGATCTGTGCTTTTCCATCGGGACGCAGATAAGGGATGATCCCCTCTTTACGAACCTGAGCCAAACGCTCTGTCAACCGATGAGCCAAGTGAATCGGAAGAGGCATCAGCTCCGGTGTCTCTTTACAAGCATAACCGAACATGAGTCCCTGGTCGCCTGCGCCGATCTCGCCGCTCTCTTGATCAACTCCCTGATTAATATCGGGAGATTGTTCACCGATTCCATTTAACACAGCAGCAGATCTATAGTCAAAACCATATGTTGCATCCGTGTAACCTATCTCTTTAACGACCTGACGTGCAATCTCTTGCATCGGGGTGTACGCATGTGTTTTCAATTCGCCTGCAATTACACAAAAACCATTTGAGACTAATGTCTCACACGCAACGCGTGCTTTAGGATCTTTAGCAATAATGTCATCCAGAATAGCATCGCTAATCTGATCAGCCATCTTGTCAGGATGCCCTTCTGTTACAGACTCAGAAGTAAAAATATACTCTTTAGTCATCGATTTCCTTTATTGTAAAAAGTGCCTTCAGATAGTTGTTTAAATAACTATCCTGAAGACTCTCGTTCAATCCCTCATCCTAACCCTGCCAATCAGTGTTATAAAATGAAAGTCCGCGATTATAGCTGAAAGCTTTTTAAAGTTTTTCTGTTGTTTGCCATTTGAGTATTTTATTTATTTTACTTCTGCTAAAATGCTCACAACAAAATTAAAACAACGGAGACTACATATGTTAGTAACAAACAAAGCACCAGACTTTACAGCAACAACAGTAATGGGAAACAACCAGATCGTTGAAGATTTCAACCTATACGAAAACTTCGGTGAGAACGGTACAGTTCTTTTCTTCTACCCACTGGACTTTACATTTGTATGTCCTTCAGAGATCATCGCGTTCGATCACCGTCTTAAAGAGTTCCACGATCGTGGTATCAACCTTATCGGTGTCTCTGTTGACTCTCAGTTCTCTCACTTTGCTTGGAAAGAGACTCCTGTAAACAAGGGCGGAATCGGCCAGATCAAATACCCACTTGTAGCTGACCTTACAAAAGAGATCGCTAAATCTTACGATGTTCTTCTTGACGGCGGTGTTGCACTGCGCGGTTCATTCCTGATCGACAAAGACGGTACTGTACGCCACGCGGTTATCAACGACCTTCCACTTGGCCGTAACATCGATGAGATGATCCGTATGGTTGATGCGATGCTGTTTACCAACGAGCACGGTGAAGTTTGTGCTGCAGGCTGGAACAAAGGTGACGAAGGTATGAAAGCTGACACTGAAGGTGTTGCTGAGTATCTTGCGAAGCACGAGGGTGACCTGTAGGTTTCCTCTTCTCTACCGCACTTCCACCCGGAAGTGCCTCTTCACTTCCAACACTAAAACATTAAACACCCTTTTTATCACAACGCCTCTACTCGCTCGTCACTGTTGGCAAGGTTTTTGGCAACCTGATAACAAACTGCGCCCCGTTCTCTCTGTTTTCAGCACTGATATTACCGTGCATATGGTCTTCAATGATGATTTTACTCATATAGAGACCGATTCCTGTCCCTTTAGCCTCAAATTTTGTCGTGAAATACGGCTCAAATATCCGGTCTATGATCTTTTCGTCTATACCCTTAGCGTTGTCTATGACTTGTATAGTGATCGTCCTTTCTTCTTCATCTGCCCTGATAATGATCTCTTTTATGTCACTTTCACAGGACATGAGAGCATCTTTGGCATTATTGACAAGATTTAAAAGCACCTGTTTGAACTCATTGGGATAGGTGGTAATCCTGATATCCTGATCGGTTTCATTCTTGAAATCGATCGACTTTGATCTGAGCAGCGGGGTGATCAGTGCCTCAATATCATCTATCATCTCCTGCAATGATACGTCAATGGCATGTTTGTCTTTTTGATAAAACGATCTAAAATCATCAATCGTCTGTGACATATACTGAACCTGTCTGTTCATCGTCGTAACCTGGGCGTCAAATGACTTGTCGTCCAATATGTCCAGGTTGTGTTCCATATCAAGTTTTGTCAGGCTCAGGCTCATAACATTAAGCGGCTGACGCCACTGGTGGGCAATAGATTCGATCATCTCTCCCATTGCGGCCATCTTGGACTGCTGGATCAGCATGCGTTCATGTTTTTGGTTTTCGATAACGGCCTTATCAATACGTACCTGCAGTGTCGCATTCATTGCCCGCAGACGCTCTCTGTCATTCTCTTTTACTTTTTCGTACCAATATACGATTGTGGCGATAAGGATCAAGTTGGCTATCAGCGTCATATAGTTAACCGTGTCGAGGTCAAACTGAGGCTCAGTAACAGCGACTATAGAGAGTATTGTAATGATAATGGCCAGCCACACAAAACCCTCTTTTTTGTCACGCAGGAAAAAAGCCAGCAACATATACGAGGAGAACCATAAGACCCGGGTATAGGTATCAGTTGCAAGATAAAAATTGGCGAACATCACTATGACGCCGAAAAAAAGAAAAAGCCTCGAGATGACCGAATAGTAATCTTTATCTTTGTGTAAAAAATAGAGCAGTATCAAGACAAAAGATGCAAATCCTGCATCAATCGCAGCAAGCAGGTAATTGCCTTCAAGCAGACGGATAAAAGAGAACATCATTATTATCACACTCACCAACATAATGATAATGATCAGGATCTCTATCTTGTATTTTAAGATCCATTCGTTTGATGTAAATGTATGGTTTTTTGTAAGAGCTGAAATAAGGCGTTTAAATAAATTGCGCATAATAAATGATTATAGCAGGTTTCAAACTGAAAATATCTGCACAACGATATAAACCCTTTTTAAAAAGTTGCGCAAACAACTTTTATTATAGTGCCTAGACTATGTTAACGCTCCTTCTCTTCAGACCTGTTCACCTTCTCCAAGACTTTCTCAAGAGACGTCACTGTAGTGGCGATATTCCCGATAGTCTCCGAACCGGTCGAGACAATAACACGGAGTTTCCAAAGCCCGTACCAAAGCAGACCGAACAGAACAGCGGAAACCACCAGGACCAAAAGTAAAAGACGGTTCTCTATGCGGCTTAACGTCGGGTCGATCAGGTCGCTTTTTGAGGTAGTGACAACTTCCTTCACACCAACTACGGCACTCTCCAGAAGGTTGTTCATACCGCCCTGTGCATTTTCAAACTGCTTTGGCAGCGCATCGGCAATGTTGTTGACAGCCTTGGCGTTGTTGTTCAGTGCTTTGGTCAGCGCGGTGATAAGTTCATGGTCTTTACTTGTAAACTCCTCTTTGTTTGAAAGCTGCTCTGTCAATACAGCGATCTGCTGTGAACTCTTTTCGATAGAAGCCACCGTCTCCTGGACACCCGCTACGGTAATAATGACCTCGATGCGGTTCGTTGCAGTGCTGTTTTGGTCAGATGCAGCTACGCTGATTGATGTTAAGATCATCAGGTTGAATAATAGAAGTTTAAAACGGTGCAGCATGAATACTCCTTTTCGTGGATAAGTTGAAATCAATAGACTATCTGTTCAAAGCCTCATACGCCAACTGCCTAATCCAGTCATTGAACTTCAGGTCATTTTTGATGCAATAGGCTGCGTACTCTTTGAGCTCATCAGCAGTCAGCATCAGCTCTACCTCTTTAAGGTCTGCACCCTCTTTTGTCAGCTCTTCTATGGACTTCATCTTATGGTTCCTTATCTTCTTTTTGCAGCTTGAACTCGCGCGGCAGCGGTACCTGCATCAGCTGTGCGATAGCATGCACAAAGGCATTTTCGGTCTCTGACACCTTGTCATCTATCTTGATACTGTGCAGAACACCTTCAAAGATGCGTTCGGCGATGGCCGGTTTGGCTCTCTCTATGGCATGAACTGACTTTAAAAACTCCTCATGGTTGATGCGCTCTTTTGAGCGGTATTTCAAGGCACCTGCTTTAATAGCCTTTTTGGTCTTGTCAAACGCTTCCTCCGCTTGCTGTTCGTTGTCATACTGCGCCTGGACAAGCATAGAGAAGAGAACCTCGACCTCCTCTTTTACTGCACCGATATGGGTATGCTTGCTTTTTGGCACCTTCCGAATACTGAGGTGCATCTCGACCGGGCGCTGGATGATGTACTGCAGACTCCACTCAAACAGTGAGACATTTTTATCGATAGTGACAAAGGTCTCCATTATTGCGTTGAAACGCTGATACTGCTCTATTGAGAGGTTTTTCAGTGCATTAAGACTTAATGAGACGATCAGGGCACTCTGTTTTTTCAGTTCGTTGTGTCCCTCTTGTATAAAGTTTGCAAATTCAAGTAAGAGGTAGGGATTCTCCTCTTTTACAGCAGCAAACAGCGCTTCTTTATAAGCAGCATCGTACAGCAGCGACAAGATGACAGCCTGCGCGCCGAGAGGGTCACTAAGACGCTCATGGATCTTAGGGTCCAAAGCTTCGATCTCTGCCTGGACCTGTTCGACCTCCTCTTCTTTGATCTGACCGACACTCATCATTGCCGCAGCGATGGCACCTTGTACAAAACGCTCTTTTTTCTCTTCTTGTTCACGCTCAGCTTTGGCTTCTACCGGCTCTTCGCCTGCCTGCTTTTTACTCTCTGCATAGTCAGGAAAGCGACCGCTCCAGCGCGGTTCTATCTTTTTAATGCGTTCATTTAACGGCGGGTGGGTCGCCATCAATGCACTGAAAAACGAACCGACGCCCTCTGCAAAGTAGAGGTGACTGTAGGTCTCCGCTGCCGGACTCTCCAAATGTGAACTGTAGTAGGCGATCTTTTTCAGTGCACCGCTGATACCACGGGGATAACGGGTGTACTGCACCGCTGTCGCATCGGCCAGATACTCGCGTTTTCGGCTGACATTGGCTTTGATGATGGAACCAAAAAAGGTACCTGCATAACCGATGACGAGAAGACCTACTCCTAAGATAAGGATATAGAGTCCTCCATTGCCTTTCTTGCTGCTAGAAGACCTTCTCCTGTGCGATGTTCTGGAGATAGAACGCAGTATAAACCGGCCGATCAGACCGATAAGCAAAATACCGTGAAGTGTCGCCGTCAGCTGCAGGTTAAGGCGCATGTCTCCATTGAAGATATGGCTGAACTCATGGGCAATAACACCCTGAAGCTCTTCTCTGTCAAGTTTCTCTACGGCGCCTGTCGTAATCCCAATCACCGCATCATCCAGGGTAAGGCCTGCTGCAAAAGCGTTAATACCGCTCTCGTCCAGTAAGTAGACTGTAGGTGTGGAGATACCTGAAGCGATCGCCATCTCGTCAACGACATTGAGAAGCATCTTCTCTTGAGTGTCTGCGTTGTTGCGGTTTAACTGTCGTCCTCCAAGTGCTATGGCGACATTTTTACCCCCGCTTGAGAGGGAGAGGTATTTAAAGACAGAGCCGCCCGCCACAACACCGACAACGGTGACGATAACCCCGTAAAAGAGACGAGTACCGACATAAGCAAAAGGATCTATCAGAAAATCGGCAAGGGGAATGTCATTTAAGTAGAGGTATAAGCCGATAACAAAAAATATCGTCACCCCAATCAACACCAAAACGGCGATGAAGAAGATGATCACCAACCAGAAGGTGTGTTGACGGGAACGTGCCTGCTCTTGGAAAAAGTTCATATTTCAGATGCGGTCAGCGCTTAAAAACTGACGTCAGGAGCCGCTTGCATCGCTTTAGAGTCTTCGAACTCAAGCATCTTGGCATCGGTTGTAAACCCGAACATGTTAGCGACCTGGTTTTGCGGGAACGACTGACGGTAGGTGTTAAAAGCAAGGACAAAGTCATTGAAGGCTTGACGGGCAAAGGCGATGCGGTTCTCTGTGGTGGTCAACTCTTCAGTCAGCTGCATCATGTTTTCGTTGGCCTTAAGTTCCGGGTAGGCCTCCATCACGAAACTCATCTTGCCCATGGCACCGACAAGCCCCTGCTCCGCCTCGTTGAACTGTGCAACGGCTTTTGGGTCATCAAGACGACTCTCCATCTTTGCCAAGGAGTTGGAGGCTTCGTTACGAGCGGCGATCACCGCTTCTAGGGTCTCGCTTTCATGCTCCATGTACTTTTTTGCCACCTTGATAAGGTTCGGAATAAGGTCATAACGGCGTTTCAGCTGCACCTCGATCTGTGCAAACCCGTTATCGATCTGATTTTTCTTTGCAACCAAGTTGTTATAGATAGAGATTGCATACAGCCCCAATAAAACTAAAATGCCCAGTACAACATAACCCATATTCTGCTCCTAATGTAATTTAGTTCATTTTAACGTAGTTATATTAATAGCTGTTTTAAGAGAAAGGACGAAGAGTGCTTGTCCACGAATTAAACGAATTAGCATGAATTTTTATTAGTCTTTATATCACTGGCTTTTTGCTCTAATTCGTATAATCTGTGTAATTCGTGGACAACCGATCTTAACGGACAATCGAGCCTAATATGGCCGAAAACAGCATAAACATGATCAAGGCTCCCCACATCGAAAAGAGCTGATCTTTCAGGTTTTGCCAGACATCTTTGAGCTCATCTTTGAAGCTATGGTCTTGTTCGTTGTACTCTTCTTGCAGCTCATCCAAGGTTCTGAAACGGCGGTTTTTCTTGTCGTCATCCATGCTCACTCCTTCGTTATATGGCTCTGTACGAATTGTAGTGCCTTAGGATTAACAAAGGCCAAATTACACCAGTTAGTCTCCGGCTGTTTTAAGATCAGTCTGTGCGGTGAGGTCGCACGGGAGAGGGCCACATAGAACTGTGAAGGCGCAAAGATCTCCGTGGTCTCGATGATAAGGTCTTCGATGCTCATCCCCTGCGACTTATGGATGGTAATGGCGAAAGCAAGCGCGATCGGAAACTGGTGGACACTGAACTTCGCCTCTTCCATCAACTCTTTTTTACCTTCGAGCGTCTTCTCTTTCCACTGTGTTTTTGCCATCGAAGCACGCTCAAGTTTGACAACAAGGCCGTCACTCTTTTCAACAAAGACGATCGCATCGTTCAAACGTACTATGCGCCCCCGTTCTCCGTTGAAGTAGTTCCAGGCGTTACGGGTAAAGAGCACCGGAGCACCGACTTTGAGTTTGAGCTGCGGTTCGATCCGCGCATCGCTTAAAAAACGTTCCACCTCTTTTTCGGTCGTCTGTTTATCGTGTTTGACAAGTTGTGCCTCATACATCATCTCATCACTTTCTATAAAAGCGAGCTGCTCTTGGTTATGACGTGAGGCAGAGTGGTTCTTTCCGTAAAGGTAGGTGTATTGACTGAGGTCTTCACCGATAGGCTTAATAAGATGATGCAGATAGAAATGTTCATCGTCTCCCACCTCGGCAAAACGTACTCTGTCGAGTACCTTTACAAAGTCCCTGTCGTCGCTGCGGTGGTTCACTTCCATCGTGATCGTCTGAAATTCAAATCGCTGCCAGCTCTCAGACTCAAATGCAAAATAGATCTCGCCGTAGCCTCTTACAACAGGGGGCAGCTGCAAAAAGTCTCCTACGGCTAAAAGCGAGCCTTTAAAGTCGCTCTGCAGCAGTCGAAGCCGTATCATCTCAAAGAGCGGTGCACTTACCATCGAGATCTCGTCGATGATAATAAGGTCCATAGACGAAACCAGCTTTTTGATCTTCTTCTTGATCTCAAGTTTGCCTTTTTGCTCCAACTCTTCGATGGAGTCCGCAATACCCAGGTCTAAAAAACTGTGCAGTGTCTGCCCGCCGATCAGTGTTGCCGCCATTCCCGTCGAAGCCAGCTTGGCAACTTTTTTGCCTTCACTGCTGTAGTGTTCGATGATCCTGCGGGTCAGCGTCGTCTTTCCCGTTCCGGCACCACCGGTCAGAAAGACATTTTGTTTTGTATCCAATAAAGAGGTGGTTCTATCAAAAAAAGGCATCTGTATCTTTATCTATTTAGTTACTGGTATTTTATCAAATTAAATCAATATCTATAAGACTACAATAGTTTATAGAGTAAAAGAAAAGGAGAGATCATGTCATTTGATAAGGACAAACTGTCCAATGCATGGAAAAAACTAAGTTTTGAGTCGTACAAAAAGCAGCGTAATGTCTATCTCGCCGGTGCCATTATTACAGGCGGATTGTTTTTTATGCTCTCAACAGGATACTACATCCTAAACGGTGTTGAAAACAGTAACAGCCGGGAGATGGCTATAGATGAGCGTATTGATAAGTGCTACAAAGAGAAAGGGTTGGACTAAGTGCAAAACCCCAGCTTGCAGACACTCCCCCGTTGCAATAAACAGGTTACGGTTCCTGTGCAAGGCTCTGTCCACTGGACATCCTCAAAAAAACCGTCTTCACTCTACTGCACCTATCTTCTAAAACCACTTTTTTGATATAATCGTAAAAACCACAGGATCGTGTCATGTCAGATAAAACTATTCGTTGGAAACAGCGATTTGAAAACTTCTCAAAATCACTTAACCACCTTGCCGATGCTGTTGAGATCGAACATATGAGCGAAATTGAAAAAGCAGGCATGATCCAGTTCTTTGAAGTGAGTTTCGAACTGGCATGGAAGGTTTTAAAGGACTACCTGGAAGCTGAAGGCTTTAATGTTAAAAGTCCGCGCGAAAGCATTAAACAAGCCTTCCAAGTCGAACTTATTAATGATGGTACAACATGGTTGGATGCCTTGGAGAAACGAAACCTCTCTGCTCACACATATGATGAGAACATCTTAGAAGAGCTACAAGAGCTCATCCGTCATAGCTACTTCCCTGTTATGTTCTCACTCCAACAAAAACTACAAAAAGAGGTCTAATGTTTGGGCTCACTGATGATGAGATTCACAAAATAAAGTCCCTGCTGGAAACACTGCCTGAGATAACGCATATAATACTCTTTGGCTCTCGTGCTATGGGAAACCACAAAGCCGGGAGTGATGTTGACATCGCTTTAAAAGGTTCCCTCACATTAGACACCCTGACAAAAGCCTCATATCTTCTTAATGAAGAACTCAACCTACCTTATTTTTTCGATCTTCTTGACTACAACACCATAGAAAACAGCGCACTTAAAACACACGTTGACACCTATGGAAAAGTTCTCTAGCCTTCTTTTTCAATAACCAACACCTCGCCAAACGGTACTTCACTATAGGCTTCACTGATCCAGATGACCTCATAAAAAGGTTCGACTTCAGGAAAAGTTCCCTCTGTGTCAGAGAAATAGAGCAGCAGCGACGGCGTGTCGAGCTTCTCATCAACAAGAGTAAAGACAGGACGAAAGTCTGTACCGCCGCCGCCTTTGATCTCTACTTCCAGACGTTCGCCGCTTACGATCTGTCTATAGCCCTGTATCTTGGCATCACAGACGATCAGGTCGATGATGTAGCTGGGAAAGTGGATAAGTATGGCTTCGACTTCGCTCATAAAAGCGGAGAGAAGTGTCTCGTCGACCGAACCGGAACTGTCAATGGCAATGGTCAGTCTTAAGGTGTCACTGTAGAGCGAAGGGAGATAGATACCGCTATAGAGCAGTTTTTTTGATGGCGGCATCATCCGGTAGTTGTCATAATAGTGTCTGTCTATAGCCCGGTAGAGCTCTTTGCGCCAGTCCACTTTAGAGCTGTCAACGATGGTAAAGAAGCGTTCAATATCGAGAGGAAGATCACCGTGCAGATTCATTTTGTCAAGCGCTTCATTGGCAAACTGCTCAAACATCTCCTCTTCGGCGATCAACTGCTTCTGCTCTTGGTTCTCCACCTGCATCTGCTCACGTTTTTTATCCGGGTCATGGTCACCCTCCGCATTTTTCAGCTGCTCTTGTCTCTGCTTGTTCTCTTCGTTGAAACCGGCCTCATTGGACTCGTCATCGTCAAACTCTTCATTTTGGATCTCATCTTTCAAGATCGCATAGATCTCCTCGGCGTACATCCCCTCAAAACGAGACTCAAGCACGATCTCCATCGGTGCATCAAGCCCATTCGCCACCAGCATCGTGTTGATAGCGTGGTCGGTCGCCAGCTGCCATAACCACGACATCCGCCCTTTTTGACGGTTCTCATACGCCAAGGCAGCATGCATGGCACCGTTGGAAAGGGCAAATGCCAGTTCGTCTTGACTGAGGCCTAAAAGATACTCGTCGTTATATTCAAAGCGGACACCGTCACTGAGATAGGCTTGAATATTATCATTGTGTTTGAGTTCAAGCCTGGAGGCAAGTGTTCCAAAGTAAGGATAGTCCACAAGCAGTTTCGCCTTGGCTTCGGAGACTTTTTGTTGGAGTTGTGTTGTCATTATGCAAGCAAGTAAGCAAACTTGCCGACCCACTTGTCAAAGGCTTTTTGCTCGTCCATCGTAAAACCGGCACGCTGAAGATCTTGAACAACCATGACAGAGAATTCACTTTGCAGATCAAGAGTGTAGTTCAACAGGTTGTCCATGCGCTCTGAAGAGGGATCTTGAAGAACAGCCATGACCAGACCCGTAGCTAACGCATGAAGTACATCGACCTCCTCAGGGTAGTCGCCTTTACCGCTCTGCAGTATAGCCTCGATGTCCGGCAGCTTATGCATCACCTTGGCAAAGCTCAAAAACCGTACTGCTCGCTCTTTGCCGATCGCACCGCCGATGGTCTCTAAAAGCAGTTTTTCATCCATGTCGCTCTTAAGGACAGAACTTACAAATTCCCAGCTTCTCGGTGTTGCGAAACTCTTTTCGTTCAGCGTCGGATCAAACGAAAAAAGGTCATCACTTTTATAGCCGATGTAGGCGATAACACGTTCATCCAGACCACTCTCATACGCCCAGTCACGCCAATCTTCGACACTCACGTCCATATCAAGATGCACAAAACGGTTCGCCAAAGGTGACGGCATACGGTAGACCACACCGCGGTCGCCTTCACGGTTACCGGCGGCAACGATGGCCCAGCCGTCCGGAAGCGTGTACTCGCCCACTTTTCTGTCAAGTATCAACTGGTACGCCGAAGCCTGAACTGCCGGCGGCGCCGAGTTGAGTTCGTCCAGGAACAAAATACCTTTTCCCTCTCGCGGCAGAAATGAAGGCGGCGCCCAAAGCGCCTGATGCTCATCTTTGTCATAAAACGGGATGCCTTTTAGATCGGTCGGGTCCATTAAAGAGAGACGAAGGTCGATAAACTCATAACTGTTCTTCTCTGCGATCTGTTTGACGATCGATGACTTTCCGATACCGGGAGGCCCCCAGACAAACGTAGGGATCTGTGCTTTGATCATGGCGGTCACTGAACTGTTGATCTCGTTAGCTCTCATTGATTTCCTTTTCGATCTTTTTTATTTCCAAACAACTAAACATCCCAGCCGATATTTTCTCGCTGGATATGTTTTCCAAAACTCGGGTTCTCTTTGACTGCACGCTCAAGCCGACTGTCCAGCTGAAACTGATAGAGCAGTTCAACAGGTGTCGAAGGGTTTTTCGCCAGAGCGAGCAGAACCGCTGCATCATGGGACGCAGCGAGTTGATGCAAGATGGCAACATCTGTTTTGGCATTGGCGGCGATCTCACTGCCAAACAGTTCTGCGTCCCTGTTAAAAAGCTCTCTTAGCACATCACTCTGTATCTGCTCATTAGTGATCAGGCTGCGCAAGACCTCAACCTTGTCACTTCTGAAAAGCGTCTCAAAGACACTGCCGTCGATCTGTGCGTTTTTAGCAAGGATGGCCTGAACATCTTCACCTCTCTCCAACAGCCTCTCCTGCATCTCTAGACTTATGGTCGGGTTCTCTGCCAAGGCAAGGTTATATTGCTCAAGCAGAGTGGCATAGAGGTCCATGTCCAGTGTTATATGCTTTGCAATATTCTCCGGAAACTCTTTTAACAAGACCAGGGCAGTCTGATGTTCGATAGTATGGTTTAAAGAGAGTGCCTCATTGATAACAGGCTTAGCCAGGTTTAACAGATACTCCTGCAGCTGCAGACCAAGATCATGGCGCAGAGCGATCAGCATCTGAATATCATCATTGCCATTTTTCAGCCACTGCTTCAGTACCTTTGTCGATGTATTCGGATGCAGTGCCACAGCGTTCAAGATCTTCTGAGTCGAGTTGTCACACCCCTCTTTCAGTGCTGTCTGTAACGGTGCCAGAAGTGCTATGGTCTCCGTTAGTTCCATGTCAGCACTTTGGTTAAGCAGGTGCATGATCCCCATGTTGGCGTATTGGACATTATGGTTACGCTCGATGTTCTCATAAAAACGGCTGATCAGTGCTGCCGTAACATCACGATTGTCGTCACTCTCAAAAAAGCCGACGCCCTCCCAGTTGTAGAGCTGCAGCAGACGTAAAAAAAGATCATTGCTTATATGTTTGTTCTGCAGATACCCCATAAGCCTCTCCCTGTCACCGCTCAACTTCAGGCTCATCAAGAGTTTATTGACATCAATAGCGCTGCACAACCACTTTTCAAGTGCATCGACCTCAATGATCGGTGCAACATTCTCTGCATAAAGACGGTCAAGTTCTTCCTGTTCTATAGGATTTACCAGGCGTCCCTCAACGATCACTTCCACACCGTCATGGACATCATCCGCTAGCGTGATGTTGTTGTTGCGCAGCTGCTTGGTAAACTCATCACCGCTCAGGGCTCTGCTTTTGCCAAAGAGTATGATGTTTTTGTTTCTCAGGGCTTCAAAATTCATATAGTAATTATAGTGTTTTTGGGCTAAGGGCTTATGATGGTTGGAATTTACAAGCTTTTTTAAAGAATAGTATTGAGAGCGGCATAACAAACAGTGTAAATAAGGTGACGTTTGTCGCCTATCTTCTGTTTGATCTTTACCGTACCATACAAAAAGATCAAGAGTTGGACTATAAAGCTTCTCAAAAGTCAGTCAAACAAAAAGAAGAGCAAAACTGTATTTGATCGGCTCTTAAAATATTTAGTTTCCTTCCAAGACCTTTTTGATGGTGTAGCGTGTGTCTTCATCAAGGTTCTGCATGTTTTCCATCATCCAGCGCAAGTAACCCGCATCTTCATGGGCAAGTTCCTGTATGGTCTTGCCTTTATGCTTTCCAAAACGCATCGGCTTGGTGATAAAGACCGGTTCTTGCGTAAGCGCGACCATCTTCTCAACCGCATTTTCTCCGGGGAATTTCTCCTGCACCGCCTCGCGTACTTTAGACAGCAGCAGTTTCAAAAAGAGAACATCGCCCAAGGCGTCATGCGCTTTTAACTCGATGCCAAGATTGGCAGCTTCCGCAGCTTCTTCTTTATACAGCTCTAACGAGTAGCGGAAATACTGCAGACGGTGATAGTCCGAATCAGGAAAGACATGTTTGGAAACGCGAAGAGTATCGATCAGTTTCATCTCCAGTGAAAAACCCTCTTTTTCCAACATTCCGATGTCGAAGGGTGCATTATGGATGATCATATAGTTGTCGGATGTGTTAAGTTCCAAAAGGCGTTTATAGGCCCCCATCTCACTGCATGAAGGCTTGCCTTCGATCATATCAGGCGTGATGTTATGTACCTCCATCGCACCGATAGAGAGAGGCACATCGCTGGAGCACAGCTCATTGTGCGTCTCTGTGGGCTTTCCCGGATCAAGAACAATGTATCCGAGCTGGATAACACGGTCGTTCTCACCGGCGCCTGTTGTCTCGGTATCTAAAATAATATATTTTGCCATCGTCGACCTTCGTCTGTAAGTTAGGGATTGGTTGTTGGTAAGATTATAGATTATTGGAAATTAATGTAAGGTTCGGCCTCTAACTGCTTCATTGCCGCTATGAACATCTCGTTGAGTTCGACATCAAGATACTCTTCGTCTTCCTCAAAACAGAACTTATACGTAAAAAAGCTCATCGCCTGCCATTTGACCGTTTTTCGGTTATAGGTAAAACCTTCGACTGCAACAGGCTCGGTCAACTCTTCTAAAAGTGCCGTGATCCGCGCCTTGCAATGTTGTACATCATCATTACCAAAGAGTTTACATAACTGCTGCAAAGCGATATAGACATATGGCTCACCCTCTTGAATAGCGGTAAAATAGAGACTGTTTGCCAGCTTTACGGCATCGTCACTGGGGCGTTTCATGATCGATCGTTTTTCAATCTCTTCCAACTCTATCAACTCCTATATTTTACGTGATTTTATTTTGATTATACTGCAGCTTTTGTTAACCGTTTTTATAGCTTATACTCTATATAATTAAGAAATGATAAAAGCATTACTCATCTTTGTAACATTTCTCCTCTCTGTTCACGGTCTTGAGATCACCCAGAAACCGATCAGTTTTAGCGAACACCGTCAGCAATTGACCTTGGACTATATCCATGAACACTATGGACTCTCCCCTAAGAACATCACTATCACTCCCCGTGTCATCGTTATCCACTTTACCGCGATACCGACACTCCAAGGTTCGTTTAATGCTTTTAACAGTGAGGAGCTGCCTTCGAGCCGAAGTGACATTTCCGGTAACAGTGCCAGTGCCAACGTCTCTGTACCCTACCTCATCGACACCGACGGGACCATCTATCAGCTGATGCCGGACAACTGGATGGGACGCCATGTCATCGGTCTTAACTACAGCAGTATCGGCATTGAAAATGTCGGCAAACTCGGCACACTGACAGAGAAACAGCTGGAGGCGAACATTGCCCTCATTGCCTACCTTCAGAAAAAGCATGAGACGATCGACTACCTTATCGGTCACTCGGACTATCGCTGTTTTGAAGAGACGCCGCTGTGGCTGGAGAGAGACAAAAACTATCGTACCGAAAAAAATGACCCCGGTGAACTCTTTATGAACAGACTTCATCTTGCCATACCGGCACTGAAAAAAGCACCGTGTAGATGATCACAGCGCCTCTCTTCTATCTGTTTAGTGTTGCCCTGCTTGCGGCACTGATCGGTACACTTGAAAAAGTCACAAAACACAAGCTTTTCACCTTTTTGCCCGCCGTTGTATTGATCTATGCTGCAGCGATGCTTTTAGCGCAACTTGGATTGTGGCAAGAGAGTTCATCCGTACATGACAGTTACAAAAGCGTCAAAACGGTTTTACTGCCGGCCATGCTCTTTGTCATGCTGCTGCAGATCGATCTTAAAGCATTTGCAGGACTTGGAAGATCACTTATCATCGCCTATGTCTCATCGGTACTCTCGCTCTCTTTCGCCTTCATCGCTCTTTTCTGGCTCTTCTCGCTAAACCAGGACGCAGCCGGTGTCTTTGCCACACTCGCGGGCAGCTGGACAGGCGGCACGGCGAACATGCTGGCCGTGGCAGGCGCACTTGACGTACGCGAAGAGCTGATGGGTTACGCACTCATCGTCGACTCTATCGACTACACTCTCTGGGTGATGACCCTCCTCTTCTTGGTCGCCTTTGCCCCTGCTTTTAACCGTTGGACCAAGGCACCGCTTCGTTTTAAAACGATCGATGAAGAGGAGTTGCAGGAGAGACATAGCATCCGGCCGCTGCCTCTGATCCTTCTTTTTATCTTCTCGCTTGCCATCGCCTACATCAGTAACACGCTCGCTACACTCTTAAGCGGACTGTCACAGACGACCTGGAGTGTTCTTTTTGCCACACTTTTTGGGTTAATAGGTTCACGCACACCCCTGAAAAGCGTTGTCGGTTCACCTGCACTCTCCAGTGCTATGTTGATGTTCCTGATCGCTCTTATCGGCTCGCAAGCCCACCTACGCGGTTTTGGCGAGGTACCGCTTTACTTGGGTGTCGGTCTGCTTATCCTGCTGCTTCATGCAGTCATTATGGTCATTGTAGCCAAGCTCTTCAAGCTTGACCTCTTCAGCATCGGCGTTGCCTCACTTGCCAACATCGGCGGTGTTGCCTCTGCCCCTATTCTGGCGGCAGCCTATCACCGCTCTCTCATCGGCATCGCAGTCTTGATGGCTATTATGGGGTACCTGATAGGCACCTTTGCCGGACTGGCGATCGGCTACATCCTCCAAAGTATCGCCGTATGATCATCACGGGGATTACACTTGAGATCGAGAAGATCCCGCTTCGTACCCCTTTTATCACCGCACTTCGCAGGGTTGAGTATGTTGAGAATATTCGTGTCACGATCCACACAGACACACCTAATATAGGCTACGGTGCGGCACCTGCGACAAAAGCCATCACCGGTGAAGATCTAAAGAGCATCTCCAAGACCATCAAAAAGATCATTGCACCCAGGCTTGCAGGCGAGACGTTTGACCTGCCAAAAATTTTAGCTATCCTGCACGCTTGCTGTGAAGGCAACAGCAGTGCCAAAGCAGCCGTTGACATGGCACTTTATGATCTTGCAGCGGCATCAAACAATACAACCCTGGTCGAGTTTTTAGGTGCTGACCCCAAACCCCTTAAAACCGCTGTCACCATTAGTCTGAAAACACCCGAGGAGATGGCTGAAGATGCCGTATCAGCCTTTGGCCGCGGTTTTGAGATCTTAAAGATCAAAGTCGGCGGCAAAGATGAACTGGATATTCAACGTATTGTTGCTATCAGAGAGGCTGTTCCTGAGGCACGGCTGCTTATCGACGCGAACCAGGCCTGGGGTGTTGACGAGTCACTCAAGATCATTCAAGCCATAACACCTCTGAACATCGAGCTGATCGAACAGCCTGTTCTCGGCAGTGATATTGAAGGGCTTAAAACGATCTCTCAGCAGAGCGGCATTCCGATCTTGGCCGATGAGGCCGTCTTTACCTTGGAAGATGCCCAAAAAGTCATCAAAGAGAAGGCGGCCGACCTTATCAATATAAAGCTGATGAAGTGCGGCGGCATCTCCAAAGCGATCGAGATCATTGAGTATTGCCAGCAAAAAGGTGTTAAATGCATGATGGGTTCGATGTTGGAGGGACCAACCTCCATCGCACTCACTTCGCAGCTTGTCATGGCCTACTCCGACGCCTTCAGCCATATCGATCTTGACAGTCCGCTGCTCTACAAAAAGATCCCGACAGGAACCGGACTGAAGTTTTTCAACAATACCATCGAACTTGAGACTGAAGAGTTCTACTCACTCTATATCTTAGAATGTGCAGACAATACTCTGTATACAGGTATCGCAAAAGAGGTGGAAAAAAGGGTTGAAGATCATAACAGTTCGCCAAAAGGTGCCAAGTACACCAAAGCCCGTCGTCCTGTTATGTTAGTTTATGAGGAGAGGCACCGCTCAAAAAGCGCTGCTCTGAAAAGGGAGATAGAGATCAAGAAGATGACACGTTCTCAAAAAGAGAAGCTCATCGTACTGCAAAAAGTTTAAAGTCTACTCTTCTTCACCTGCGGCACGCATCTCTGCGATCTCTGCAAGGATCTCTTCTGCTTCGTCTTCTTCAAGTTCGCCGGTCATCGCCTCTTCAAGCATCACTTTAAACTCGGTCTTGAGCTCTTGGAGTTCAGCCAGCTCTTGCTTGACTTCGTCTGTCGCCGTTTTTGCATCATTGATCAGTTCAAAAAGACCGTCGATCACATCTTCGATCTCAGGGATGATGTCGTTGTTTAACAGGTCTATAAGTTCTTCGGTTTTTGTCATAGGTTATCCTAAATAATATGTTGGGCGTATTTTAACCTATTTACCCTCTGCTATCTCTTGAAGTTTTTTTAACAAGGTCCCTTTACCAAGAGCACCTTTCACTGCACGCCCGATCTGTTCGCCCTTGGGGTCCAAAAAATAAAATGTCGGTGTCTTATAGACTTTAAAGCCTTTTCGCCCATCGTACTCAACATCAATATCGACTGCAATAAAATGTGTGTTTACATATTTTGAGACTTTTTTGTCTGCGTACACCGTTTTATACATATTTTGACACTCTTTGCAATCCTCCGTAGAGAACATAAGCATCACCTTTTTGTTCTGCGTTTTTGCCTTTTTCAGAGCCGATTTATAATCGTCTTCCCAATTGATCTCGGCAAAAAGCGATGTGGTAATAAAAATAAGTATCAAAAAATATTTATGCATATGGTATTCCCTTCTTTTATAGGTGCCCTATATATTCATTATAACGTAAGCAGGTCTCCTAAAGGTAACAGGTAAAGACAGACCTTCTTGAAACGCCCTGATCAAGGGGAAAAGGCGCTTCACCTCCAAGGCGGTCAGTTTCTATTTTGCTGCTTGTACCTGTTTAAGTTTTTTCATAAAACCGTCAAGCGTCGAACCACCCACCTTGACATCGCCTATCTGTCTGCCGTTACTGTCCAAAAAGTAGAACGTAGGCGTACCGTAAACGGCGTACCCCTCTTTTTCATCAAAATCAAGGTTCAGTTCGATCGGCACAAAGTACTTCTCTACATAGTCCATCACCTTTTTCTTCGTATAGACATCTTTTTTCATCTGTATGCAAACCTGACAGGCGCTCAACGTAAACATAAGAATAACCTTCTTGTTCTCTTGTTTTGCTTGTGCCAATCCTGTCTCGTAATCTTCTGCCCAGTTTAGATCGGCAAACAGCGAAGAGGTAAGAAACAGAACCAGTAAAAACATTTTTTTCATCAAAGATATCCTTGCATGTGTATAAATTTATGTTGTGATTATAGCATGTAAGCGTGGAGTCATTGTGTTTCTGCCAAATATCGAATAGACAATGACCAACCCGATCATTTGGCGATCAGTGTCGAAGTGATATCGATGTTGTTAAAGATGATCATACTCATAAAGTTGTTGTCTATGTCGAACTCAGTACGGTCGACAACAGCAGTTAGCTTGACCTTTGCACCGCTGTCACTGACGTCGATCTTCTCCATCGCAAATGTGACGGTTTTGGTGATGTCTTTAATAGTGATGTCTGCTACAACCGTGTCGTCAGTGACCTCTGTTGATCTGAAGACAATTGACTTAAACGCTACCTCGTGAAAAAAGTCACTGCTCAAAAGATGGTCATCACGTTTTTCATTGTCCGTATCGAGCGAAAGCACGGCAACCAGACCATTGATAGCCGTAACCTTACCGCCCTCAACAGTGATAGTACCGCTAAAGTCACTGAAACTACCGTCCACACCGACAAAAAACATCTTCGTCGTTTCAAAACCGATGGACGATGCCCTCTTGTCCACAGTCAACTCCACACCGAAGGCCATAACCGCCATTACCAATAAAACTATGATCTTTTTCATCTTCAATCCTTTTACTTATATTATAAAGTATTATAGTTTAGCCTGTTAGGTTTTGTCTGTGACTAAAGTCGCAAAGGTAAAGAGAGAGTTTAAATCTAACGAAAGTGAAAAGAAAAAAGAAACTTTAAAAAGTTTCAGATTTGGTGCAGGTTGTGCTGAAGTGATCCCGAAGGCGTACATCGGTACGTCGAGTGGTGAACTTCAGTGCAAGATGCGCCGAAGCTGGAACTTTTTATCGGGAAGGGGTGTTTATCATCCATATTGAGTGTATATTGATGTAGTCCCAGAACGACTGCACATACTCCTCAGTTATCCCCTCTTCAACAAGATCAGGAAGCAGATAGGTATAGAGTCTCAACCATGTCTGGCGTCCCTCTTCATCAATACGGAACGGTGCATGACGTCCAACAACACGTGCTTCACCGCGTGTCTGCTCAAAATAGTTCGGCCCGCCGCAGATCTGTATAAAGAAGTCGGCAGCATGTTTTTTCGCCTCTTCGAAGTCTTCATCATCGACAGGGAAAAGAGGAGCAATATCACTCTCACGGATCATCTCATAGTGATCATCCACCAATTCACGAAAACGCTCTTCTTGAACCTCGTGCCAAAAGCCCGGATGCGGTTTTGTTGCCGGCGGGAACTCACCGATCTTACCCGGTGTAATATTTAGATCTAACATTGATTTTCCTTTTTATTTAATCTTCAACTTCACGAAACTCGATTTCTGTCTCCAGACCATGGATGTACTCCTTAACCGATATTGCACCGACTATCTTGTACGTAACCTCTTCACTGTTTGGATCGACAATATAGCTCATAGGGATAAACGGCGGTTTAAACTGCTTTGGATACTCCCCATGTTTATCTACTATCAAAGGGACATAGTTTTTCATACGTCGTTGCACGCAGGGTGTGTCTAAGGTCTTACGCACCAATTTGTCACAGTAGTGACAAGGGTCTTGAACAATGACCATAAGCACCATCTTCTGCTCTTTTTTCGCTTTTGCTATGGCAGTTTTATAGTCAGTCTCATAATCAAGCAACATCGCCGACTCTTCAGCGACTGCCGCCATAAGTGAAAGGACAAAAGTAAGTAGTAGTACTGCTATTCTCATTCTGACCACCTTTGCTGATGTGATTTTATCAAATTCTAGTAAACGTCTCTTTATATTTGAGTATACAACCTGCAATACGTGGAGTAACAATAAAAAAAAGCTTGAACTGCGTTCTGTTTTAATGAACAGAGTGCCCGTTACACGCCAAGCAGATCAAAAACATTTATCCCTACTTTTTAGAAGAGGCCTTTATACGGAACCAACTAAATAACGGACAACCTGTTTCACTTTCTGCCACACAGCCGACTGTCACATTGCACCGCATTTGCCCGCACCGCACTTCATGGCAGGTTCTTTTTCAGGTTCAGGTGTCTGCATGGCTGCTCCGCACTTTCCGGCCCCGCATTTCATAGGTACACTGCCCCTCTTTACTTCACCGCTCCAGATCTTAGTCAGCTTCTCCGTTTCAGGGTCGCGGACACAGTCATAGAGCTCTTTGGTCGTTGCTGCTTTAAAGACACAGTCGCGCCTGGGGTCATCTTCTTGCATCTGCTTCGTGATATTGGCCTTCTTTTTCACCAAGGCGGCACTGCCGTCAAACATGTTAGCCCCGCATTTTCCTGCACCGCACTTCATACCGCTTCCGACAGCGGACTCTTTGGCACTGTCATCGCGATCACTGCTGCACCCCAGGGTAAAACCCAGTAGAAAGAACAGTATCAGTGAACTTTTTATTAGCAGCTTGATCATTTTATTGTCTCCAGTTTCTCGTCAATTTTCACTCTGTTTTCTCTACTTCTACGAAGCAGATACTTTGCGTAGATCTCATACAGCAGCGGAATGATGATAAGACTCAGTACCGCTGAGGAGACCACGCCGCCGATCATCGGTGCAGCGATACGTTGTGTTATCTCCGAGCCGACACCATGATTATACATGATGGGCAGGAGCCCTGCCAAGATCGCAAAGACCGTCATCAGTTTTGGACGCACCCTCTGGACGGCACCCTCATAGATCGCTGCATTGAGATGTTTGTACTCATACTTGTCACCCCATTTTGTCATCGCATCTTCTACACTCTCTTTGAGATAGACGATCATCACGATAGCGGTCTCAGCCGCCACACCTAAGAGTGCAAGAAAGCCGACGATGACGGCGATACTCATGTTAAAGTTTAGTATATCGATGTAGATCAAACCGCCTAAAAGTGCAAACGGCAGGGTGAAAAAGACGATCAATGTCGGCACCAGGTCTTTGAGCGCAAAGTAGATCAACACCAGGATCACCAAAAGCACTGTCGGTACGATCCAGACGATCTTCTTCATCGCCGACTCCAGATACTCCGACTGTCCCGCCCACTCAACATAAAAGCCTTCAGGCAGATCGATCGCATCGACCAGCTTTTTGGCTTCAGCCTTATACACTGTTGCAGAGACCCCCTCTTTGGGTGTGATGTAGATAAAGGTGACCGGTGTTGCCATCTCACTTTTGATGACCGAAGCGCTCTCACGGTACGCCACCTTGGCAAAGGTCTCCAGCGGCACAAAACCAAGCTCTGTCTTGATCATGATGCTGCGAATACTCTCCAGACTTCGCCGCTCCTCCTCTTCAAAACGCAGTGCGATCGGGTAGCGTTCCAGACCTTTGTACATGGTCGAGATCTTCATCCCCCCTATGGCGGACGATGTGTACTCAAGAAGCAGTGACTCGCTCAAGTCATAACGGGCCAGCATCTCTTTGTCGATGTCAATGTCGATGTAGTACCCTGCACTTGCCTGATCGGCCACAACAGAGAGGGTCTTGTCAAAATCACGCAGCGTCTCTTCGATCTTTTTTGCCGTGGTCTGTAACCCTTGCGCACTGTTTCCATAGAGTTTGATCCCCAGAGGCGTACGAATACCGCTAAGCAGCATGTCGATACGGCCGCGGATCGGATAGGTCCATGAATTGACAAGGCCAGGGACCTGCAAGGCCTCTTCCATCTCAGCCATAAGCTTCTCATAGGTCATCCCCTCGCGCCACTCGCTTCTGTCTTTAAAGGTGATGATGGTCTCGAGCATACCCAAGGGCGCCGGATCAGTCGCGGTGTTGGCACGCCCGCCTTTGCCAAAGACCGTCTCCACCTCAGGAAAAGAGCTGATGATCTTGTCTGTTTTTTGAGTCAGGATCTTACTCTGGTCAACACTGATACCGTAAGGCGTGACCGGCATATACATAAAGGTCTCTTCGTTGAGCATCGGCATAAACTCCCAGTTCAGGTTTTTGTACAATGGATACATGTACCCCAATGAGGCCACCACCACGACTAAAACAAGATATTTGATCTTTAGACCATAGACGATGATAGGCGTATAGAGCCAGATAAAAAAACGGTTGAGCGGATTTTTACTCTCTTGCAAGATCCTCCCACGCACAAAGACGACCATTAAGACAGGGACTAACGTCACAGACAGCAGCGCTCCGGCTGCCATTGCAAAGGTCTTGGTAAAGGCAAGCGGGCTGAAAAGCTGTCCCTCTTGACCGTCCAAAGCAAAGATCGGCAGAAACGAGACCACAACAAGTGCCAGTGCAAAGAAGATCGGTCGTCCAACCAGCTTCGATGAGCGCAAGATGACATCAATACGCTCTTGATTGCTCAGTTCACGCGCCAGTTTAGCCTCCCTCTTATGGATGGACTTATGGGCATTTTCGATCATGACGATCGTCGCATCCACCATCGCACCGATGGCGATAGCGATACCGCCGAGACTCATGATGTTCGAGCCGATCCCAAAGCCTTTCATTAACAAGAAAGTAGATCCGATGGTCAACGGCAAGACGATCAGCACGATCAACGAAGAGCGCAGGTGCATCAAAAAGAGCGCAATGACCACCACGACAATGATACTCTCTTCAACAAGTGTCCACTGCAGGGTCTCAACCGCTTTTTCAATAAGGCCGGAGCGATCATAGGTCGTGACCACCTCGACATCATCAACACTAAGCTCTGCCATCTTCGCTTTGATATCTGCGATGACCGAATAGACATCGGTACCGTAGCGCACCATCACAATGCCGCCGACCACTTCGCCCTCTCCGTTCAGGTCAGCCATACCGCGGCGGTTACCCGGTACAAGTTCCACGCGTGCGATATCGCCCACACTCAACGGCACACCGTCCTTAGTGGTCACGACCAGAGAACGGATATCGTCAAGGTCTTTGATATACCCCTTCGCCTGCACCATCCACTCATAGCCGTTTTGGATAACGATGCGTCCGCCCGTGTCGTTGTTGTTGTTTTTCAAGACCTTGGCAATATCGCTGATGGAAAGATCGTGCATGACAAGAGCGTCATTGTTCACCGTGATCTGATAGGTAGGGACAAAACCTCCGATACTGGCCACTTCAGAGACCCCGTCCACACCAAGCAGTGCATACTTGTAGTAGTAATCCTGCAAGGTTCTAAGCTCTGCAAGGTTCTTGGTCTTTGAGGTCAATGCATACTCATAGACCCAGCCTACACCGGAGGCGTCCGGTCCGAGCGACACCTCCATATTCTCCGGCAGCTGCGACTGAATAGAGGCGAGCTGTTCAAGAACGCGCGTACGTGCCCAGTAAAGGTCAGTACCGTCTTTAAAGATGATATATATAAGAGAGTTCTCATACGTCGAATAACCGCGAACCGTGTCGATGTCTGCAATTGCCAGGAACTGCGACACCAGCGGATAGGTCCCCTGGTCTTCAATGATCTCCGGACTCTGCCCCGCCCAGTTGACCTGTACGATGACCTGCGGAGGCGAGAGGTCCGGCAAGGCGTCCAAGGGCGTGTTTTTCACGGCCCAGTAAGAGCCGATGATCAAAAACAGTGTGCCCATCAGGACAAGAAAATAATTTTTAATACTGAGTTCTATCAATCTCTCAATCATTGTCTTCTCTCCTATTGTCTCTAGTACAGACTATTGATCTGTGCATCTGAATCCATCATAAAGAGGGCGTTGTTAACCACCTCGTCACCGCTGCTCAAACCGCTTTTAATAATATACGTGTTGTTGTCAAGCACCTCTGCATCCACTGCTACCGGTTCATACTCCCCTTTGAAGTCGCCGACACTAAAGACATAGAACTTGCCGTTTTTTCGAATGACAGCCGTTGCCGGCAGTGTCAGATGACTTTTTGTATTGCTGCTGGATGTTGCGGTTATATACATACCCGGCAGCAACTCTCTGTTCATATTATGCACGCCTAGACGCAGTGTTGCCGTTGCTTCTTTGGGGTTCAGGTTTGGATACAGCTGCATTGTCTTTGCCGAAAAAGTGCCTTCTACACCGACAGCCGTGAGCTTATAATCACTCAGCACCGCGTATTTGGCGAGATCTTTTTGGTAGACCTTCACTTCGATCCACACCTTCTCCAGGTTGACGATCGTAAATAGCTTCTGCTTGATCGTGAACGAGCCCCTGTTGTTAACACTCTTTTCAAACAGATAGCCGCTCGCAGGTGCATAGATATAGGTGTATCTCTCTGCTCGTCCGCTCTTTTTTACTCTCGCGATCTCTTCTTTAGAGAGACCCAGCAGCTCCAGCTTCTCTTTGGCACTTCTGACCATCGCAGGGTTGGAACGCTGCTTGTCGTAGTTGATGGCATTTAGATAATCCTCTTTAGCCTGCAGGACCTCTGGCGAATAGACCTTTGCCAGCCGCTCCCCTTTTTTCACCTTTTTATAGACTCTGTCAGCATAAAGCGTGATGATATAACCGCCAAAACGCGGTACCACATCAAAGATACGCGACTCATCCGCCTTGACATAACCGTAGTTCTTCTGGCCGTATGCTGTCATCTCCTCTTTGACCTTGACCGTCTGTACGTTAAAGAGCTGTTCTACTGTCGCAGCAGCCATAACCACCGGCATTAAAAATATAAAAAACACTATAGCTCTCTTCATTGTATCTCTCCTGTCATCGCATCCAGTGATGCTTCTGTTATGTTAAAACGCACCGTCGCCTTGATGCGCTGCTCGTCCAAGGCCAGTTTCTGCTTTAACAGGTCAATATAGATAAAGAGGTCCTGCCCGCTTTTGACCGAGGCACCGGTCAGTTCAAACATATGTTCGATCTGCGGCATACTCTCATCATTAATAATGCGATAGATGGCGTAAGCGTCTTCAAGCTCCGCATAAAGCCCGCTCATCTCACCTTTAAGGCGCTCCATATAGTCCTGACTTGCCGAAGCTTTGGAGAGGGCGATCTTGCGTGCCGACTCGGTGTTGTCCGTTTCACTGCCGTAGATGGGCAGTGCCATTGCAAAGCTGACGTTCATATAGTCATTGAACTCCTGACGGTAGTAGTAACCGACCTTCACATAGGGGTCGACATTGCCGGAGAGCTCTTGCACCTTTACATCGCTCTGAGCGACCATCACTTCAGAGTTTTTGGACACATAAGCTCTGTTGTTCGCTAACCGCGACACGTACAGCGCTATCGCTTTCGGTTCGTAAACGCTCAGCTCCATCTCGACACTCTCTATAGCTTGGGAGGCCAGATAACTGAGCTTTGCATAAAGCGCTTTGCGCATACTCTCATAACGGCTTTTTTTGATCTTGAGCTGCGAAAGTGTCAACTCCGCAGACATGATGCCCATGTGACTGTTGGAACGGGTTGAGCTGTAGGCGGTGTTGAGCTCCATGTTCTGCTGCGTCACCTTGATGTATTCGCCAATGACCTTCAACTCCTCATCGACTTCCCAGATGCCGTAAGCGGTTATCTTGATCTGCTCCACCAGCTTCACTTTCGCCTCTTCCAGCGTTGAGGCGATAAACTTTTTCTGCGCACGCGAACGCTGGGTTGCCGCGTCACGTTTTCCAAAAGAGGGGAACTTCTGTTTGAGACTGACACTTGTCGTCTGCATCGGTTCACGCGAACGGTCGCTAAGGTCGTCAAACTGGATATCGTTGATGGCAAAAGAGATCTCCGGGTTGGCGAAGTTACGTGCTGCCGAAACCTGATGATCTTCGGCATAGAGACGTTCTTGTATGGCCTGAAGGGAGTTGTGCGAGGCTAATGCATTTTCAATAATGCTGTCCAATGTCGCTGCACCTAACCACAGAGGCAAAAACATCAAGAGTAGAAATCTCATTGAAATCCTTATCGTTTTATGTTTTTATTGTAGTGAGCGTCTGTGAGGAGTTTGTGAATAGCAGGCCTAAACATAACGAAACGGCTTATACTATAAGTTTTACTTATAACTATTTATTAATTTAATTTATTTTGTGATAAAAAGTTTATAAGATGTAAGTACTATATACACTATCAACACATAGGAGTATGAAATGGTAAAAAACATGGTAATCAAGACTTTGATTGTAACTGGACTTGTAAGTGGTTTGAGTGCTGCTGATTATGATCTAAAAAGCAATATGCACCAAATGTCTATGGAGATGCATGCAGTACAGCAGGGTATAATGTCTAACAGTGATGAGGCAACACTCGATGCGTTAAAACGGTTTAAAAGCAGTGTTAATCACCTCTTGGGTGACACAGACAATATTACCAAACTACTGCCTGACAGTAAAAAAGCCAAAGCCCCAATGGCAGTTAACAGTGCTCATACCATCAATCTATACATGGACGAGATAAGTGCTGCCATCAACAATAAAGAGTTGAATGATCTACAGAAACATAATAAGATACAAAAAGCCTATATGGATATTCAAGGGCAGTGTTTCCACTGTCACAACCTTGCTAGAGACAGAAAGTAAACGTCTTTTTAACAGCTATTGTCTTCTTACGTAACTGCATTCGTGCAGTTGCGCACATCCCTTCATAAAGAGTACCTCTAAAGCTATTACGACACTAACTAAACATATCTATCTTGGCTATAATGACTTATGAAAATTTTACTTCTTGAAGATGATACTGTGCTAGCCGACATATTGGTCGATTATTTGCAAGAGAGTTATGAAGTGACGCATACCTACAGTATGCGAAAAGCACTTGTTCTGGCAGATGAACAGACGTTTGATCTTTACATCTTCGACATCAATGTCCCCGACGGCAACGGCATAACTCTCTTAAAAGAGCTTCGCGGCTTCAATGACGAGACCCCGGCCATCTTTATCACCGCCTTTCATGACACGACCCATCTCAAAGCGGCATTCCAATCCGGGGGCAATGACTTCATCAAAAAGCCTTTTGACCTCGAAGAGCTGTCGCAGCGCATTGAGAACATCAAACGCCATTTTGGTCTGGACACCCTTATCAACATCACAGCGAATATGACCTTCGATCCGCAAACACATACCCTTGGCGAGCAACAGCTCAGTGCCAAAGAGAGTGAGTGCCTGCACTACCTCTATAAGAACCGTCATCGCGTGGTAAGTTCTGACGAGTTGCTGCAAAACCTCTGGGCTTATGATGAGATGCCCTCGGAAGACACCATCAGAACATTGATCAAACAGCTCCGCAAGGTTATCGGAAAAGAGCAGATCATCAACATCAGAGGGGAAGGGTACCGTTTTGAATAAACTGGAAAAACAGTCGTTCTACTCCTTTTTGGGTCTCTATGTCATCTCCTCTTTTCTCTTTTTGGCACTGGCGGGTTTTTGGTACTACACCGCTCAAAAAAATGCCCTTCAAAGCAGCAACTACTACCAGATGCAGCACTATGGCGATATGGTCAGCGCCGCCATCATCAACAGCCATATGCGCGGCGGCGGCCTCCATCTGCCCGAACCGCCGCCACAGACGGAACTGGCACTGATCTCAACACACAACGAAGTGGTTTACGGTGCGCTGCTGCAAGATTTTCAGCCCATTAAAAATGACTTTTTTGAACTCGGTGAACACTCTATCCTCATCTCGGACGCCCCGCAGGAGCATCTCAACATCAAGTTCGTTATCGTCCAAAGCACAACATTCCATAAAGAGCTGGAAGCCCTGCTCGCCTATGTACTTTTGATAATGATCGCTGTCGCACTCGGCATCGTCCTGGTCGCGTGGGTTCTCTCCAAGATCTTTATGCGTCCCATCCACCAAAAAATGGAACAGATCGAACAGTTCGTTCAGGACATCTCC
Organism: Campylobacterota bacterium; assembly: GCA_039714575.1. Taxonomy (GTDB): domain Bacteria; phylum Campylobacterota; class Campylobacteria; order Campylobacterales; family Sulfurimonadaceae; genus Sulfonitrofixus. Next base: position 71,794 of record JBDLJE010000002.1, read on the forward strand.
CATGAGCTCAATACTCCTGTCACTGCGTTGCAGATGAGTTCAAAACGCGCCTTGCAAAAAGGGGTCTACGATGAGAATATCCTCACCAACATCGCTATCAGCACCAAACAGCTCTACAGCATCTACCGGTCCCTGGCCTTTCTCAACTTCTCAACACCGAAACAAGAGCCTGCAACGCTTGACCTACGACCAGTTCTAGAGGAGAGCATCGCCTACTACGACGAACTGAGCCATGCCAAACATATTACGATCAACACTAAACTAGATGACGCCAAAATTACCATCACCGAAGAGAGAGCCAAGCTTCTTTTCTCCAACCTCATCTCAAACGCCATCAAATACTCCATGCCCGACACCACCATCACGATCACACTCAAAGAGCACTTTTTCAGCATAGAAGATGAGGGTGTCGGCATCGCCAAGGAGAAGTTAGAAGAGGTCTTTAAACCCTACGAAAGAGGTTCACAAATTGCCGGCGGTTTTGGCATAGGGCTGAGTATTGTGAAGCAGATCTGTGAGGAATTTAAGATCAGTGTTGATGTTACATCTGAGATAGATGAAGGCAGCTGTTTTACGCTGACATGGTGAACTCAATATCCTTGGAGAGAGAATTTAGGTTAAGTCTGGAAAACAGAGGTTAAGAGAAGATTTTTCTTGTCATGTAAAAACTTCCTTTTAAGAGACCTTTCGCATCGAGCAGTGTCTCTATATACTCATCGTATGTCACATGCCTAAACTCCAAAAAATCTTTTAAAAACACCTTGGAAGCATCCAGTCCCCCATTTTTCTCTTGTTCGAGAAGCTTTTTATATAGACTGTTTATATGAAACACAGCACGTCTCGGAGCTGCTTTTTTAAATGCGTAGTAGACTTTGGAGCCATCATCTTTTTTTGACAAAGTCGATACTTCATTAACAAGCCAGTAGTAGTTGTTATCTTTAGTACGGTTCTTTATAATGCCGACAAATTTCTTATTATCCTTGAGCTTATCCCACATGATATCAAATATAATTTTTGGCATATCGGGATGCCGTACTATGTTGTGGTTTTCTCCAAGCATCTCATCTTTGCTGTAGCCGGATATCTTTGCAAATTCATCATTAATGGAGATAATCGTGGCATTTTGATCTGTACTGCTTGTAAAAACACACTTTGCACCAACTTTTTGCTCTTTTCCTGTTGTCTTAGCCATGATTATCCCACCTATCTATAGAGTATTATATTTAGTTATAGTCTTTAAACTTCTTAAAGTATGGAATACACAGGATTTTTTTTTGGGGGGGGGTATAATGGAAGAAGTGATCATTGCACTAGCTAAGATGTATTTACCATTGCCGTGAACGGTCAGTAATCGGAAAAAGTTCTGAGCGCAATATTGAGCATAGCGCTAAACATATACGACCCATCGGGGTCAATGAAAATGAAAGAAGAAAACTATTGCTTGCGGGTTGTTGTCAGTGAAAGGCTCTTCCAACCATGCAGGCCGCTGCGATACCACTTTAACTTCTCAATGGGATACCCAATCTTTATAAACTCCAAAATTGCCACCGGGGACTGACCACACCAAGGTCCATTACAAAAGAGGAGTAGTGTTTTTGCATCTCTGAAGTCGTATTTACCATCTTTACCTGTTTTTACACCAACCTGTTGAAGCATCTCGGTAAACTCTTCAGCAAAGACCTTTTGATCCTTCAATACCGCAAACCAGAGGTTGGTCGCTCCGGGGATGGTCTCAGACTCAAACCACTCACCCCCGCGTGAATCAACCAGCAGGTAATCGTCTCTCTTTTGCATCTCATCGATAAAACGAAGTACTTCAAGCTCAGCGAAAGTCTCAACACCCTCTTTTATATGCAACGGATAGATAACACCTACGGTCTGTACATACGTAGCTTTACAGGCACTAGGAACATCTTTTCCAGCAAAGTCACCTTCCCAGATCGCCTCTGGGATAATAGGCACATCATAACACTTAGGCGAGATCTCACGTTCAATATGATATGTTTTACCATCAGCATGCTTCGTATCAACACCGTTGTGCTGCAGGCTGTAAAGAGAGTTGCCCGCATATGCCAAAACGGCTGTAAAACATAATAATATAAATTGTTTCATATTTAATCCTTTTAAATTAACCTACTTATACAGCATCTTCTATTATATATAATAATACTTTAGTGTTTTACTCAGGTCTTTTAGCCGCTTTTTCTCTAGCTCTGTCTTTTTTACTTTTACCTTTACCTTTGACAGGGGCTGGCCCTTTCACTTTTTTAGGGGCTTCGCCTGCCAGTTCAAACCCTGCTATCTGCTCTCTTTCAAGCTTGATATTACTGCGTTTTTCTATGAGTTTGAAGTGTGCCATCGTCTCATAGTCGATGAACGAGACCGCGTTTCCGGACTTCCCTGCCCTTGCCGTCCGTCCGATACGGTGAATATAATCGGCAGGTGAGCGCGGCAGGTCAAAGTTGACGACACAGTCGATGTCATCGATGTCCAGACCGCGAGCTGCAATGTCCGTAGCAAACAAGATCTGTATCTTTTTATCTTTGAACTCCTGCAGTGTTTCATTACGCTCCTGCTGGTCAAGATCACCGTGAAACGATTGCGCTTTAAGACCATACTTTTTAAACTTCATCGCGATGTTGTCCGTGGCTCTTTTGTTGGCCATAAAGACTAAGACCTGTCCATACTTTTCAGTTTTCAAGAGATGTCTGAGCAGAGGGCCGCGGTTTTCACGGTTTACCTCGATGACACGCTGACGGATGCTCTCAACCGTCTGCTCTTCCTGTTCGATCGCGACCTCTACAGCCTCTTGTGTGATCTTTGCCGCAATGTCGAGTATTTTCTGTGGGTAGGTCGCAGAGAACATTAGGTTTTGACGTTTGGCCGGAATAGCTTCCAAAACAAGATCAAGCTCTTCTGCAAAACCGAGGTTTAACATCTTGTCCGCTTCGTCTAAAACCAAAAATTCCAGATGCGAAAGGTTCATCTGTTTTTTGTTGAGAACATCCAAAAAGCGGCCTGAGGTTGCCACTAAGACATCACACCCCTGCTGGATCTTAAAAAGCTGATCGCCAATGCTCTCCCCGCCGATGACACTGACCACTTTGGGTCTGACATCGAGGTACTTGCCAAAGGCAGTGAACGCTTCTGCGACCTGAAGTGTCAACTCGCGTGTCGGGGTCAACACTAACGCTTTTAGCTTCGGCTTTTTACCTTCACCCCTGCGCTGAGACAACAGCTCCAGCATCGGCAGAACAAAACTGGCACTTTTACCGCTTCCGGTCTGGGCTCTGGCCATAATGTCCTGCTCTTTTAGAACAAGAGGTATGACCTTCTCTTGAATAGGCGTCGGCTGCGTAAAGTTTTCATCTTGCAGCGCACGAAGTATCTGTGAAGATAGACCTAATTTGGTAAATGGCATAACGTTCTCCTCACCTTGATTGCAGTGGTTCAACATCAACCACTTTGCCTTTTTTATACTGTTTCATATACTCGACAATCATACCATGGAACAGCGCAAGTTCACGATGCAGGTCATCACTTCTGAAACCATCAACACACCATGCTTGAAGATCCTCATACTCGTCAAACTCCCGGCCTAAGGCCTGAAGAAGCTGCTGGGTGTATTTGTCTACTACCATCACCTCACGCTGACATCCATAACAGAGAATCGCATCTGCACTCTCCGGGCCTATACCGCGTTGAGAGAGCAGCCACTCCCGGCTCACGTCGTATCGGAAGTTTTCAAAGTCACCAAAGTCACTGATGATGTTTTGACAGAGGGTCTGAATGTTTTTTGATTTGGCTTTATGAAACCCGCTTGGACGGATACACTCTACGAGAAGTTCAGTTTCGACTTCTGCTAACTTTTCAAGTGACAGGATCTGGTTGTTTCGTAGATTTTCCAAAGAGATCTCCACACGTGTCCATTGGGTGTTTTGGGTAAGAATGGCACCGACAAGAACTTCAAACTCATAAGTATTCGGCCACCATAGCTCAGGCTTATTCGCTAAGAGATCAAGTTTCTGAAGTGATAAATAGAGGTCGTGTCCTGTGTCGATCATGACTCTTGCCAGGCGTCACTCTCTAAACGTCTGCCGTCATCAAAGATCTTAAGTTTTTTGGCACTGACACACTTGCCCTCTTCAAGGTTCATAATAGCGATCTGAAAGATGCTTTTGCATTTGTCGGGAACGTTAAAGTGACCGCCGATACCCGTCAAAAACCGTTGAAGCGGCACTTTCGCTTCCATACCGATGACGTTGTCCCGACATCCTGTCAGACCGATGTCACTCATATAGGCTGTTCCCTGCGCTATCTGAAAGTCATCGGTTCCAACATGGGTGTGCGTTCCGATGATGCCGCCCACTTCACCCTGGAACATCATCATCATGGCACGCTTTTCACTGCTCGCCTCGGCGTGTATGTCCATAAAGATCGCCTCTGCACCCTCTTCTTTGAGTGTGGCGACCGCTTTTTCTGCGCAGATAAAAGGGTTGTCGACCATCGGCATCGTGTAGTGTCCCATGATATTGAGAACACCCAGTTTAGTGCCGTTGACCTCATACATCTTCATACCTGTTCCCGGCATAGCGTCAGGGTAGTTGTGCGGGCGCAGCAGCTCCATACTCTCAAACAGAGGGGCGATCTCTTTTTTGTCAAAAGAGTGGTTGCCGCCTGTCATCACATCAATACCCGCCTTAAAAAGCTCGACAGCGTTTTTGCCGGTCAGCCCAAAACCGTGAGAGGCATTTTCATAGTTGGCAACAACAAAGTCAACGCCGAACTCTTCGCGCACTTTTTTAAGATGTGCTTTGACCATGCTTCGACCCGGACGGCCGACAATGTCGCCGATAAAGGCCAGTGTTAGTTTTTTACTCATCGTTACAGTACCTTCGGTTTTGCATTACGCAGATAGTGCAGAACCTCTTTTATAATGTCATCGTCATCTTTGCTCGCCGCTTTCAAAGACTCTTTAGAGGCGTTGGCATATTCAACGGTGATGTTTTGACCGTAGTTCATCACCTTGGCGATCTTCTTGTCAATAGAGAGCAGTTTAATGACCATCAGCTCAAAAAACTGTTTTGTCGGCTCGTCAAGCTTACCGAAACGGTCAATCGCCTCCTCTTCGATCTCATAGATCTCCGTCGGCTCTTCACATTGACTCAGGCGGCGGTACAGCTCAAGCCTCAACCTGTCTTCTTGCACCACCTCTTCAGAGATATAGGCTGAGATCGTCAACTTGATATCCACTTTGGCGCGTGCTTTGTCCTGAGTGTTGCTCAACTCTTTAATGGCATCTTCGAGCATCTTCAAATAGAGCGAATAACCGATATTCTTGATGTGACCGCTCTGTGCGTCACCCACCAGGTTGCCCCCGCCGCGGATCTCAAGATCGTGAAAGGCCAGGATAGAACCGCTCCCTAAAAAGCTGTTGGACTCCAAGGCCACGAGACGTTTTTTCGCCTCATCCGTAAGATTCTCTTTGTTGTCTACTATGAAGTAGGCAAAGCCTTCCGTATGACCCCGTCCGACACGCCCGCGAAGCTGATGCAGGTCGGCAATACCGAAACGGTCTGCCCCGTCAATCAGCATCGTGTTGACCTGCGGCATATGGATTCCCGACTCAATGATCGAAGTGGCAAGCATAATGTCGTACTTGCCGTCTTGAAAGTCGAGTAGTGCCTTCTCAGTCTCTGCAGCACCCACTTGTGAGTGTAACATCAAAATACGAAGGTCAGGCAGCAGTTTTCTCAGTTCGCCCTCTTTGATCGGCATCATCTTGATGTTGTTAAAGACGTAGAAGATCTGCCCGCCGCGGCGAAGTTCACGCAAGATGACCTCTTTGACAAGTTTCTCATCATAGGCTTTGACAAAGGTCCGCACGCCCTGACGCTCACTCGGAGGGGTTAAGAGCTGACTCATCGTCTTAATGGAGCTCAGCGCCTGGTTCAGTGAACGCGGGATCGGCGTTGCACTCATAGAGAGCAGGTGCACCTCTTCGTAAAGCTGTTTCAGCTTCTCTTTCTGTTTCACACCGAACTTATGCTCTTCATCGATAATGACAAGTCCAAGTTTTTTGAACTCCACGCCAAATAGAGCATGGGTACCGACCACCGTGTCGATCGTGCCCTCTTTCAAGCCTTGGATCGCCGCTTTTTTCATCTTTGGTGTTGAGAAACGGTCAAGCTTTGCCACTCTGATACCGAGGTCGTTAAAACGCTCTTCAAGAGAGTGAAAGTGCTGAGAGCTCAGTAGTGTTGTCGGCACGATCATCGCTGACTGAAAACCGGCTTTTTTAGTGGCGAAGATAGCATTCATCGCCACCTCTGTCTTGCCAAAACCGACGTCACCGCTTAAAAGCCTGTCCATAATGTGACCCGAACTCACCTCATCGAGGATCTCCTGTATGGACTGCGCCTGGTCTGCCGTATACTCAAAACCGGCGAGCTTTTGAAAGCTTTTGACCTCCTCTTTGTCCACTCGAATAGTCGGTGCTTGTATCAAGGCACGTGAGGCTGCCGTATTGATGATCTCAGAAGCGATCTCAAAGAGACGTTTTTTGACCTTGTCTTTCAGACGGCCGAAGCTTCCTTTACCCAGCTTGTCGAGAACAGGCAGAGCGCCGCCGGCTGCCATATAACGGTCTATTGTCTCAAGGTTTTCAACCGGCAGAAGCACCTTGTCTTCACCCTGATACTTTATGGTCACAAAGTCTTTGACCCCGCCAAGTATCTCAGCCTGCTCAATGCCCTCAAAGATACCGACTCCGTAATCCTCATGAACGACGTAGTCCCCTTTTTTAAGGTCATCAAGGATGATATTGCTTTTACGGCGACGGCGTTTGGCGACAGGCTTGTTCAGTGAGATAACGATCTCTTTGTCACTGATAATATTGAGAATAATAGGCGAGTAGACAACATCCATTCCCGTAGTATCAAAGATGCTTGCCTGCTTTATCTGTGCCTCATTGGTCGCGATAATCGTTACCGCTTTGTCTTTGTGTACCTTGAGCAGCGTCGAGACATTGGTCACCGCCAACTCTTTACAATGAACCTCTTCAGCCATCACCTCTACATCAAACTTCTCACGAATGACCTGAGGTTCATTGACGATGTAAACCTCATCCAAAAGATCGTCCATGGGCTTAATAAAGAGGGCTTTTTTATCATCGATAAATGAGCTGGCCAGCTCATCAAGGTACCAAAATCCCAAAGAGGCATTGTCTTTTACAAAGCTGTCACTCTCGCTCTGAAGTACCTTCTGCTCCATCATCTCATACTGCTGCTCGTTGAGAGCATAAAAAGCCGGTGCGATCTCGATCATGTCGAGAGGCTCACCGATCGTGCGCTGCTTTTCCAGCGTGAAAGCTTTGATCTCTTCTATCTCTTCATCAAAAAGGGAGATACGGTACGGGTTTTCAGAACTGGGTGTAAAGATATCGATGATGTCACCGCGAAATGAGATCTCGCCCTCTACCTGCACCATGTCGACAAAGGTGTAACCCCAAAAAAGCATCTTCTCTTTAAAGGCTTTGAGGCCGAGTGTTTCCGCGTACTCAATGCTAAAAGTCTCTAAAAGTTCCGGCTTAGGAAGAGGAAAAAGCAGGGTTTTGATCGGGGAGATGATGAGGGGTTGTCGGTCTGCCTCATAATAGAGACGAAGCGCTCGAAAGAGCTCCTGCATCTCCTCTTTAAAGGGGCGCAGATCATCTTCATAACGCGCTCGAAAATCCGGAAAGACAATAACGTCACGTCTAAAAAACTTCGCCACATCAACAAGGTCATGGCTCTCTTTCTCGTCCTCGCAGATAAGGAGTTCAAGATCATTTATATTTTGGTTTCGAAACTGTTCAAACAGACGACTTTGGGGCATTGTTCTTCTCTTACATTTAATAGTGACATTGTACCAAAGCTTTGTTTTTGTAGACCATTTAAGGTCTATTATCAGATCTTATTTTAAGACTTTGTGTTATTTGTCTCGTTGTTCTCAAGAAGCTTCAAAAAAGCCTCTGCCACACTGAATGAACCAAAGACCAGATAGTTTTTCTCCTCTTCTATTGCAGCGAACTTCGTGACGTTCAGCCCTTGCGCCTTGATCACCTCGCGCAGTTGCGTCTCTAGTTCTATCCGCACATCGTCAACAGCGATAAGCTCTACCTCTTTGACTATAGGCTTTAATGTTTTAATGATCTTCGCATAATCTTTGTCACGATACGAGTTGTAGACCAAGGTGAACTTTTGGCCTTGCAGCGTTTTAGCTATGGCCTCTGCCGCTAAGACATTGTGGCCGACATCCAACAGAACATTCTCACAGACCCTGCTCAGACGACCAAAAAGCGGTGAAGCAGAAAGTCTATCTACATCAGCTTCAAACCCGAGGTATTTCAGGCCGCTCAAGGCAAGAAGAAGGTTCTCTTGCAGGTAGGCTGCCAGACCGTTTTCAGAGGCGACCTTTTGAATCTGCTGTTGCTCTGAAAGTGATAACAGGTCATCTATCTTCTGCGCTCTGCAGCCTCTCTCTTGTGCGATATCTCTATATATCTCTTCAACCTTGGGGTGGACCTGTCGGCCCAAGATAGCTGCTAAGTCCATAGAGCGGAACTTTGTACCGGCGATGGAGACAATATCATCACCCAGAAAAGCTTGATGGTCTATGTCTATCGGGGTAAAGAGAGAGAGTGTCTTGTCAAAAACATTGGTCGCGTCAAACTCACCGCCGAGGCCTGCCTCCAACACCACATAGTCGCATTTTTCATAAACGAGCATTGCCAAAAGCGTGGTGTACTCAAAATAGCTCAGGCTCTCAGACTGTTCTTGTGACAGAAGCGTTGAGAGCTTTTGGTGGGCCTCTTCCAAAATATCATCGCTGACATCTTCACCGTTCAGCCAGATGCGCTCATTGAACTTTACGATATGCGGCGACGTGTAGTGTCCGACATTCAGACCGTTTTGCAAAAGAGCATTGGCTAAAAACCGTCCGGTCGTCCCTTTACCGTTAGTGCCGACAACATGAATGACTTTTGGAGAGGGGAGAGATGCTTTAACGGTACTGTAAACACGCGGCATCCGTTCAAGATCGATCTCATCATAATAGAGCGGTTTGGCATCTAAAAACGTTTGCAGCGCAGACATTACTCTGTTCTGGTACCTTCTGCGGCAACCTGTGCCACAAAACTGTCCAGTGCCTTGGTCGCACTTTTCTCAATCGCTTCAAAACGCTGCTGATCGGTAATAATGGCATTCGGGTTGATCGTAAAGTCAAAGCTGCCGACCGCCTTGTAACGTTTAGTGAAGTTTGTCGTTATTCGGGTTATCTCCAGATTAGTAGCGGTCCGGTAGGAGACGATATAACCATTACTGTCATACTGCAAGGGGTTAAAACCGACACTCTTGAGTTCGATCTTCAGATGGCTTCGTGCATCTTTGCGATGGCGAAGGTTGGTCTGAAAACGGCGAATAACGGCTTCGTCAAGGGCATCTTTCAGCACCACCGTGTTTTCCGGATCTGTCATGGAGATAATGATCTCTGTACTGACCGACTCGCCCATCACTTTTTTAGCTTCTTGGGAGCTGGGTTGATAGCCGCAGCCGGAAAAAAGCGTTAAGAGTAAAGCGTTAAGCGTTAAGAGATAAAAAACCTGTACTACTCTCTTTACACCTATACTCTGCATCATTTAACCTTTAACGACGATATTCACAAGTTTGTTGGGCACAACGATCTCTTTGACGATCTCTTTGCCCTCAAGCCATTTGGCAAGTGCCTCTTTGGCCTGGACAATGATCGCATCTTTGCTGTCGCTCACACCAACCTCGATCTCGGCACGACGCTTACCGTTTACCGCAACACCCAGTGTAACCGAATCAACCGTAAAGACCTCTTCTTTCACTGCATTCGGTACAAGGTTCTTTCGTTCGAACAGGTTGGTCGAGACCTCCCACGCAAGGTGAGGGACGATAGGTTCCAAAACGGCGCTCAGCATCCAGTACCCTTCGGTCCAGACATCTTCGTTCTTCTGCTCGTTAAGTGCGTTCATCGCTTCCATAACACCGGCGATCATGGTGTTGAACGTGTAACGCTCTTCAAAGACCTCATTGGCACGCTGCAGTGCTTCATACACTTTTTTACGTGCTGCTTTCTCCTCTTTTGTGAGAGAACTGTGATCGATCTGCGGAAGTGTTGTTGTCGCTTTTGCATTGGCAGTCCGCTCTGAAAAACGTTTCAAAAAGCGGTAAGCACCTTCAACCGCACTGTCATTCCACTCCAGCTCCTGTGTCGGCGGTGCCGCAAACAGGATAAACAGACGCGCCGTGTCTGCGCCATACTTTTCGATGAGTGCATCCGGGTCTACCGTGTTGCCTTTGGACTTGCTCATCTTGGCACCGTCTTTAAGCACCATCCCCTGTGTCAAGAGTTTGTCAAACGGTTCCTTGATGTCAAGGTAGCCAAGGTCGCGCATCACCTTTGTAAAGAAACGGCTGTAAAGCAGGTGCAAGATGGCGTGCTCGATCCCGCCGATATAGTGGTCGACATTCATCCAGTAGTTCAGTTCGTCTTTGTCAAACGCTTTCTCCTGCTGGATCTTGGGACTTGCCGTATAGCGCAGGAAATACCATGAAGATTGAATAAACGTGTCCATGGTATCTGTCTCGCGCTCTGCCTCACCGCCACACTCCGGACATCTGCAGTGTTTCCAGGTCGCATGGTGTTCCAGCGGGTTCCCCTCGCCTGTGATCTGCGCATCATCCGGCAGAGTTATCGGCAGGTTCTCTTTTTTCTCCATAACGATACCGCAGCTTGGACAGTGGATAAACGGAATAGGAGCACCCCAGTATCGCTGACGGCTGATACCCCAGTCTTTTAGACGGTAGTTGGTCACTTTTTTACCGAGGTTCTCCTCTTCGAAGTGCTCTATGATCGCCGCTCTTGCGTCTACAGAGTTCATCTCGCTGAACTTGCCCGAGTTAAAAAGCATCCCGGCGTCTGTCATCGCACGGCCTTCAACGATCCCCTCTGCTTCAGAAGCGATCACAGGAACAATAGGAAGCTTGTATTTTGTCGCAAACTCATAGTCACGCTCATCATGTGCCGGAACTGCCATAACAGCCCCTGAACCGTAATCCATCAGGACAAAATTCGCAACATAGACCGGGATCGGTTTTTTGGTCAACGGGTGGATGACATCGATACCGAGTGCAACACCGTGTTTATGTTTCTGTCTGTCGATAGAGCTCGCTTTTTTCATCGCCTCTATCTCGGCAGCAACAGTCGGAAGCAGCATCTCGTTCTCAATCATATACGTGACCATCTCATGTTCAGGAGCCAATGCCGTATAGGTCACCCCGTAGATCGTGTCCGGACGTGTTGTATAGACGTCAAAACCTTCGAACTTGTTACGGACGACATGTTTTGCATGTTCGTCAAGTTCCAACGTGAACTCAAGTCCGTTCGAGCGGCCTATCCAGTTCTCCTGCATGGTAAGGACCTGTTTGGGCCACCCTTTTTCAAGCTCTTTAAGGTCGTCGATCAGCTCATCTGAATAATCCGAGATCTTAAGGTAGTACTGGTTCATCTCTTTTTTGACAATAGGGGTGTCACAGCGCCAGCAGCAGCCGTCAACGACCTGCTCATTGGCAAGGACCGTCAAGTCATGCGGGCACCAGTTGAGCGCCGCTTTTTTACGATAGAGAAGACCCTTTTCATACATATCGATAATAAAAGCCTGCTCAAACTTGGTGTAGAGAGGATCAGAGGTGGCGAATTCGCGCTCTTTAGAGAACGAGAGGCCTAAAGATGAGAGCTCTTTACGCATGTAGTCGATGTTCTCATAGGTCCATTTTTTAGGATGTGCGCCATTTTTGATCGCAGCATTTTCAGCCGGCATACCGAAGCTGTCCCAACCGATAGGATGGAGAACATTTTTACCCTGCTGACGATAATAGCGTGCGAACGAGTCACCGATGGTGTAGTTGCGCACATGCCCCATGTGCAGACGGCCGCTTGGGAACGGGAACATACTTAAAATATATTTTTTCTCTTTATTAAACGAGTCGTCCGGCTCAAAGCTGCGGTTCTCGTCCCAATATGATTGCCATTTTTTTTCGATCTCTGAAGGGTTGTACGTCATAAAAAACCTTGTTTTTTTGATTTTAAATTATTGATTTTTAATGTTTGATTATTTGGACTAGGTGATAATTGACTATCTTTATCTTAACGCTGCTGATCAAAAGTCGATAATCAAAAATTAAAAATCCACTAGCAAGGCTAGTGTTAGTATTCCTCTCTTGTTTTTGAACTCTCGATCAATACAAGGGCCATAGAGAAGAGGTTCGCGATCAATGCACCGATAGCTAAAGCGATAGCCCACTCCGTATTACCCATCAACTCCAGATAGATAAAGGCCGGAATAAGGTGCAGGTCGGCAACAAGAGAACTGGCAAGCAGCTCTGCCGAAAGCAGGTTGCGCACGCCGAGTTTCAAGATCGTAGAGACAAGGTTCAGGCTCGCCGCCACAAAAAGTGCGACTGCCGTGTGTTCATATAAAAACCCCGCCGTTGACGTCAGTGACATCAACGTAAAAAATACGTATACTACTTTTCCCCAATCCATAATTACTCCTTAAAACGGCATTGGAGCAAAGCCCCACTGCCTACGTTGACACTAAGTCCTCTTCAGCAGAGGGCTCACGCACAGTAAACCGCGCTATTTTAATAACACCATTTTACCATTTACTATTTATTAGTTGCTTGGCTAGAGTGTCCCTTGCTCGTACTGTGCACGCATCTTCTCTTTTTCTGCATGGCGTTTTGCCTTCTCAGCAAGTTTACCATGATAGCTTTTAATATCAAAACCAAGCCACATCAAGATCGGTGATGCGACAAAGATCGATGAGTAGGTACCGACGACCACACCGACTAGAAGTGTGAATGCAAAGGCGTGAATGATCTCACCACCGAATATAAAGAGTGTCAAGACCACAAAGAAGGTCGTTAACGAGGTCAGTGTCGTACGTGCCAAGGTCTTGGTGACCGACTCGTCGATCACTTTACTGAGTACTGAACTCTTAGTGTTGGTGATACCCTCACGAATACGGTCAAAGACGATGATCGTATCGTTCAGCGAGTATCCCAAAATCGTCAAAAGTGCCGCCAGTACATCAAGGTTGACATCGATCTGCGTCAGTGCCAGCGCACCCATCGCGATAGAGACGTCATGCACCAAAGCGATGATCGAAGCGACGGCAAAACGCCACTCAAAACGAAAGGCGACATAGATCAGAATTCCGATCATTGCCAAAAGAAGGGACATCACCCCTTTTTCACGTAGTTCGTTCCCGACCTTTGGCCCAACGATGTCGACACGGCGAACCTCATAATCACCTGTGCCTTTAAGCGCTTCACGTGTCACGTCACCGACATCTTTAGAGATATCTTTCGAACTTGTCTTAAGACGGATGATCACCTCATCCGGCGAACCGAACTCAGTGATGGACGCGCCTTTGAAGATCGCGTTAGTCGAGAGCTGTTCACGCATCGTGTCAATAGGTGCCGCTTGTGTATATTTGACCTGCACGATCGTACCGCCGGCAAAGTCAACACCGAAGTTAAGTCCCTTCGTCATCAGAAGTGCGTAAGAGCTGAGAACAAGCACGATCGAGATGACCATCGCCATCTTCGATTTGCCCATAAAATTAATGGTCTTTGTCTGTCTGAAAAACTCCATTAGCCTAACCTCTTCTTACTGATACCGAACCAGAAGGCCGGGTTTTTACTTTTATTGATCTTGTTCTCAAGCATCGTATAGATACCGTGTGTACCAAGGATCGCCGTTAACATTGACGCCAAAATACCGATACTGATCGTGATCGCAAAACCTTTGATCGCACCTGTTCCATATGCATAAAGAACGACTGCTGCGATCAGTGTTGTGATGTTTGCATCCAAGATGGCGCGCATTGCATTGGCGTACCCCTCTTCGATCGCTTTATGAAGGGACTTGCCTTCATAAAGCAGTTCACGGATACGCTCGGAGATGATGACATTGGCATCAACCGCCATACCCACGGTCAGGACAATTCCCGCCATACCCGGCAGGGTCAAGGTCGCACCAAAGAGTGCCATCACCGCCAGGATGATAAACAGGTTGGCTATCAACGCGATGTTGGCGACAATACCCGCCACTTTGTAGTAGACGATCATAAAGATAAAGACTAAGACAAAACCGCCGATCAGTGCGATCATCGAGTTACGAATACTCTCCGCACCCAGACTTGGCCCGACAGAACGTTTTTCCATCATGTAGATCGGTGCTAAAAGCGCGCCTGAACGAAGTGCGATCGACAGGTCGTTCGCCTCATTGACCGTGTAGTTTCCGCTGACTTGAACATGACCGCCGCCGATACGTTCATTGATGACCGGTGCCGAGTAGACCAGGCCGTCCAAGACGATCGCCATACGTTTACCCACATTTTTACCGGTAAAGTCGCCAAATATCTGTGCACCCTCAGAGTTAAGTGCAAAGTTGATGACCGGACGGTTGTTCTGATCAAACGCAACAGTTGCATTTGTCAACATAGCGCCATCTAAGATCGGGATCTCTTTAAGCAGATACTTGACCTCCGGATTCTCTTTATCCGGAAGAATGACGTCGCCATACTGAGCCGCTTGTGCATCTGTCATATTATAAACACGCATCGCACGCTCTTCGTCAACTGCGATCAGCTCCAGCTTAGCTGCACGGGAGATCAGTTCACGGGCACGCTGCTCGTCCTCTTGTGTCTTAATACCGGGAAGCTCGACCAGGATCTTCTCAGCACCCTGACGGGCGACTGTCGGCTCCGCAAGACCGAACTGGTCCAAACGGTTACGAATCGTCTCGATAGCTTGAGAGATAGCCTGTTTTTTAGTCGCTTCAATGGATTCAGGTGTCAGAGTCAGTGCATAATCTTCACCGCTATGGTTGATCTGTGCACCTTCGATCTCTTTTAACATCTCATTGATCGCAGGAGCGTCGTCCGGATCAAGAATAGCGAACTTCACCTCATCTTCACTTGCCGAAAGTGTGTCCAGCAAGATGTCGTTATGGTCGGTAAAGTGTTTGACACTCGCTGCGATCGACTTCATACGCGAGCCCACAGCCTCTTCGGTCTTAACACCAAGAAGCATATGCAGACCGCCTTGAAGGTCAAGACCTAACGTGATCTTGGCACCCTTCTCTGTCTGAAGCAGAGAAGGCATCGAGAAGAAAACACCAAACACAATGGCAAGTATAAGTATGGCTAGACGAAAATTGAGTTTCATACCTGAGTTCCTCTTTTAACAAAGCGACTAGTCGCGTGAGCACTCTGCTGACAAGCATCAACAATGCAGTGCATGTGAGGCACTAAATGCCGAATCGTAAGAGAACTTAGTGTTAACGTAGTTGACGGGGCTTTGCTCCGTTGACGTACTAAATACAAAAGATTAAGCTTCATCCTCATACTTTCGTGCGATCGCATCTTTAGTGATTTTCACAATAACGTCATCGTTTATCTTTACAGAGAAGAAGTTCTCTTCAACTTTATGGATAACAACGATAAGTCCGCCGTTGGTAACGACTTTCTCACCTTTACCCAGGCTCTCAAGCATCTCTGCATGTCTCTTAGCTTGCTGCTGCTGCGGGCGAATGATTATGAAATACATAATCGCGATTAAAAATACAAACGGTAAAAGTTGTCCTAACATATCCATACGAATAGATCCTTGCCTAAAAAATTGATGCATTATACTGTTTCATACCTCTATAATTGATGAAGATGAAAATCTTTGTATAATACGCCCATGAATCTACCAATTATAAATTATCGTTCCCTCTCTGTTGACCTGCTTCAAGGTCTTGGCATTGCACTTCTATTTTCCTATTTTATCTATACTGAACACTACGGTTTCACCAATGAACTGCTCAACTCTCTTGCAGCACTCGGCGCCTTTTATTTTCTACTAAAAGCCCCGACCCGTGTTCTTATGAGCGCCGGCGGTTTCATAGGACTGCTCTGGTTTTACTGGATCGGGTACAGTTTTGAGTACTACAATGTAGGATGGATGACTCCCTTCATCACTCTCTTTTTTATTGTTCTTTACGCTCTTTTCTTCGGCGTTCTGGCCTTTACGAAAAATCCTCTTTACCGTGCTGCGATGCTTTTTGGGCTAAGTTTTGTCGAACCGATGGACTGGAACTGGATGCAGGTCGAGCTGCCGTTCATCAACTCTATCTTCGGCATTGAGAAGTGGCAGTTTGCGCTTATTTTATTGTCACTCTCTCTCTTTCTCTTTTTATCGTCAGATAAGACGTATAAACAGTTTCGTTTCGGTGCACTTGTTTTGCTTATTGCTGCTGTTGACTTTTCAACGCCACAACTGACAGAACCGGACCTTAAGATCAAACTGTATGCACCCACCCTTCTGCAAGAGGAGAAGTGGATAAAGAAAAACCGTCAGAGGATCATTGTCAGCAACTTTAAAGCCATTACCGATGCCATTTCTGAGAATTATGATCTGATCGTTCTGCCAGAATCTGCCTTTCCGCTCTTTCTCAACAAAGACAGATATCTCACAGCACAGCTTCAAAGCTACTCTCGCCGTATCGACATCATAACAGGTGCACTTTATATCGAGAACAGGCTGCATTACAATGTAAGTTATCACTTCTCAAAAGGCGAGATCAAGATCGCCAAAAAAATGATCTTGGTCCCCTTTGGCGAGTATATTCCTCTTCCTGACTTTATGCGTACATGGATCAATACCACCTTTTTTGACGGCCTTTCCGACTTTGTCACGGCCGACAAGCCCAGCGACTTTACTGTCAAAGGCATAAAGTTCAGAAATGCTATCTGTTATGAGGCGACCTGCGAAGAGATCTATGAAGGCGATCCGGCCTACCTGATCGCTATCAGCAATAATGGCTGGTTCCACCCCTCTATTGAGCCGACTTTACAGAGATTATTGATGCGTTTTTACACCAAGAAACACCGCAGCATCATCTATCACAGTGCCAACATGGGTGGAGCGGGGGTCATCAGAGGGGATGAGTAGGATTCCTTAGTGTTTCACTCAGCTTTAAGCAACTTTAACCAATATCAAACTACTATATAGCCAACACAAAAGAGATTCTTGACTCTTTATAAAGGAAAGACCTTATGAATATTGCCAATAACATTACCGAACTTATCGGGAACACGCCTCTTGTCAAACTCAACTTTCCTTCTCTAAAGAGTGGTGCCACGATCCTGGGTAAATGTGAGTTCATGAACCCGACCAGTTCGGTCAAAGACCGCATCGGTTTTAACATGATCAAAAACGCTTTGGACAAAGGGTTGATCAACAAAGAGACCCGCATCATCGAGCCGACCAGCGGGAACACCGGTATCGCTCTCGCTTCTATCTGCGCGGCACTCGGCCTTAAACTGACCCTCACTATGCCGGAGTCTATGAGCATGGAACGCCGCAACCTCCTCAAAGCCCTTGGTGCAGAGCTTGTACTGACCCCGGCAGTCGCAGGAATGAAAGGGGCTATCGACAAGGCTGACGAACTTAAAGAGAGCCTTAGCGATGCCATCGTCTTACAGCAGTTTCAAAACCCTGCCAATCCCGAGATCCATCGTTTGACAACCGCAAAAGAGATCCTTCGCGACACCGATAAAAACGTAGACATCTTTATTGCTGCAGTAGGAACGGGAGGAACATTGACAGGCACCGGCACTGTCTTAAAAGAGGAGATCCCGGAGATTCAGATCGTTGCTGTAGAGCCTGAAGAGTCTGCTGTTCTCTCCGGCGGAAAACCCGGTGCACATAAAATACAGGGAATCGGTGCCGGGTTTGTACCGGGCATCTTAGATGTTGAGCTATATGGTGAGGTCGTCAAGGTCAGCAACAACGACGCCATCGAAACGGCTAAAATGCTGGCGAAGCATGAAGGGCTTTTGGTCGGTATCTCTGCGGGGGCTAATGTCTATGCCGCCATGCAGGTGGCCGCACGTCCCGAAAACCAGGGAAAGACCATCGTCACCATCCTTTGCGATACCGGTGAACGTTATTTAAGTACAGCCCTTTTTAGTGAGTAAGCAGCTTCTAGAGACCGTTCGCTGCGAAAATGGTCATGCGGAGCATCTCGCTTACCACCAGCAGCGTGTCGAGAGAAGCCTAAAACAGTCAGGCAGCGATACCTACTATGACCTCGTTTCCCTTATCTCACCGCCTGACGACGCACTGTATCGGTGTCGGATCGTGTACGATGACTCATCCCTTCACATCACCTATTTCCCCTACCAAAAAAGAGTGATCCGGACACTTCAGCCCATTCAGGCAGACCATCTTGACTACGCCCTGAAATATGCAGACCGAACAGAACTCGACCGGTTATTTGCACAAAAGGGGGATGCAGATGAGATCCTGATCGTTAAAAATGGACTCGTCACAGACACCTCCATCGCTAACATTGCTTTTTTTAACGGTACAAAATGGCTAACGCCGAAGCACCCTCTTTTAAAAGGGACGACCCGTGCACGTCTGCTTGATGAGAAAAAGATCTTCGAAAGTGAAATACATCTGGGCGATCTTAACAAATTCACAGCATTTGCCCTTCTAAATGCGATGATCGGTTTTGACGAGATCAATAATGGTATAATTGCATCAATTAAAGGAGCCGATGATGTTGTATGAGATGATCAAAAACGAAAGCTACATGAATTTGATGAGTAAACACATACAAGAACTACTTCTTTTTCTGTTCGAACAAGAGCAGAACTTCGGCATCCTCTGCAAGATCGAACAGCTCAGCTTTGAGCCGGACCTTCCCGACAACATCCGCAGCGATTTTCGTCCAATGACCCTCTTCTTTTTAGCTGGCTACACTTTTGAAAGTGCCCGTCTGGAGAACGACGTGCTTATCTTCGAAGCGGGCTTTGGTGAAGAGAACATCGGTAGCTTTGTACAGGTGCCCCTGCTCAGCATCATGCAGGTCATTGTTGACGAAACCCCTATCTTTGTCAACCTCGCGTCACCAAATGAGGTCGCAAGCAATCATCCGCCAAAGAGAGAGAACGGTGTCGAGAATTCGATGGCTAGTTTTCTCTCTAATCCTGAGAATCAGAAGTTTATTAAAGAGTAAGAACTCTTTCGTTCTTTTTAATATAGACTTTTGAACTTCATTGCTTTACAGAAACTTTTTATAGACATTTATACTTTTTTAATTACTTCTTATCACTAGTATGTCACTTTTCTTTCTTGCTAGCTCAAGAAAGAAACCTAACGAAAAGAAAGAAGAGCTATTACGGGTACAGTTACATTCAAAAGTATCTAACACTCGGAGTCAGGAAACCCCTCCGGCTTCAGTCACTGCACCAAGACGCAGTAACTAATCGACAATATTCCAACTAAGTCAAAAGCGTTAGCTTTTAAATTCAAATAAATGCGTTACCGCTTAGCTCTATTTCGTGGCATCTGCAGAGCTGACTGTAAGGAGTGGACTTCCGTTAAAAAAATCACTTTGTCTGAGCGTAGCGAGTTAGGGATTTTTAGGAAGGGAACGACTGAAAGGAAGGCACCCGATAGCCATCGGGCTCGAAGCCGTCACGAGCGCTTTTTACGATGCAGAATTTAGTTCTGCCCTGTACGGCGCTTTAGCGCTGTGTGGTTTCGTTTTTTGCGGAGAATAAGCGCCAACAGCGCAATACAGGGAGGCACTAAATGCCGAGTCGTGAAAAAGGAAAGAGTGTAGTCAATAGGGTTCGTAATATAATAAAGTTAGTGGGACTAAGGAAGTAGTGCCTTCAAGGGCATAACTGAAAATCAAAGAAAGAACAGCAATCGGTTGCCATTCAAAAAAGTCTATTTTTTGCTATTGGTCACAATAGCAAAAGTAAGATCATTGATCTCCGTATGCTTCTTTATATAAACATTCAGATCATCAAGTGTCAACACCCGGATCTTCTCCAACTCTTTAAGACTGGACCCAAGTTCCTGCCCCTTATAGTACTCCTGAAAAGTTCGCGAAAGGCGTTGGGAGAGTGTCTCGACACGAAGCGGTTCAGAACCGAGCAGGAACTTTCTTGCCTGGTCGAGTTCAGCCTGTGTGACACCCTCTTTTACGAAAGCAGCAATAACCTCTTTAACCGTTGCTTCAGCCTCTTTTTGAGACTCCAGCTTAGTCTGCAGGTAACCTGTAAAATAGACATGCGAGCGCGCTAAAGTAACACGGGCGTAAGCCGAATAGGCCAAACCGCGTTTAACACGGATCTCTTCCATCAGGCGACTGCCGAAACCGCCGGTACCCAGGATAAAGGTCGCGACACGCGCCTTATATTCATCGCTGTCTCCTACTTTGATGTTATACGGAGAGCCAAAATAGACATAAGCCTGTTCCGTGTCACGTTCAAGTACTTCATATTGGCTCTTTTTTGTCACCTCTACAAACGGGAGGTCGCTTCTCTTGCCTTTAGGAAGCTGTTTAAGCAACTCAGTCACTTTTGTCTTCGCCTCATCCAAGGTTATATCGCCGCCGATAACAACTACAGCACGAGACAACACCAGGTGATCTTGCAAAAATGCTGTTACATCTTTTATCTGCACTTTTTTGACATCATCAACTCTACCGCTTGACGGGTGCTCTAAAACAGTACCTTTGAAGAGCTCTGCTTTAAGCGCTCTGGCCGCAACATAGTCATGGTCGTTCTCTTTGCGGCTCAAAGCACCGATAGAGACCGCTTTGACCTTCTCCAAGCTCTCTGTGTTCAGGTTCGGATCGGTTAACAGGTCTTCAAATTTGTCCAGACCGTAATCGAAAGACTCTTTGAGTGATGAAAGCTCCATCACAAATGTCTCGGTACCGGTATGCGCGCTCAAATGAACCGCTTTGGCATCGAGTGCTTTAGCAAAGCCGATACTCCCCAGTTTGGATGTCCCCTCGTTCATCATCTTGGCACTCATCTTGGCAAGACTCGGAAGTTTTCCATCTTCAATAGAGCCGCTCTGTTTGAAGACAAGCTGCAGTGAGACCATCGGAAGACGTTTGTCCTCTTCATGGATAAGAGGGATTTTAACTCCCTCGACAGTGATATGGTCTAGCGTCGAAGCCATAGAGATTCCTTGGATAAATAGTAGTAAAAAGAGTATGTTTTTTTTCATGGTCATTTAACTCTACACAAATGTTTCTAGCGTTTTATACGCAGTATTACGAATAGCAGGCGTCTCACCGATGTCGGCGATAAGACGGACCATCTCATCTTTTGCCATTCTAAAACCGGCTCCGGCACTGCGGACAACATTCTCTTCCATCATGGTCGAGCCGAGATCGTTAGCACCGAACTTGAGTGCCATCTGACCGATATACGGTCCCTGCGTCACCCATGAACTCTGAATATTCGGCACATTGTCCAAAAAGAGACGAGAGACCGCAAGCAGACGCAGATAACGGTTCGATGACGGCTTTTTAATGTCCGGGAACTCTTCCATCAGCTGCGTGTTCTTGCCTTGGAACGACCACATAATAAAAGCGCGAAAGCCCCCTGTCTCATCTTGTAGCTTGCGCACCATGTTCCAGTGTTCAATGATCTCCTCATCTGTCTCAACGGTACCGAACATCATCGTTGCTGTTGACATAATGTCCAGTTTGTGCGCTTGACGATGCACATCGATCCACACTTCAGAGTCATGTTTTTTCGGTGCGATGATGTCGCGGACGCGGTCACTTAAGATCTCTGCGCCGGCACCCGGGATCGAAGCGAGACCCTTAGCTTTTAGACGGACCAGAACCTCTTGAATAGTTATATGCGATATCTTGGCGATAAAGTCGAGTTCAATCGCGGAGAAAGCGTGTATCGTGATCTGCGGGTACTTCTCATGGATATGACCGACAAGCTCTTCATAAAACTCGATCTTGAGTTTAGGGTGAACGCCCCCTTGAAAAAGGATCTGTGTCCCGCCGATCTCGACCAGTTCATCGATCTTTTTGTCGATCTCTTCGTGACTGAGGACATACGCGTCATCCTCTTTGGCATGACGATAAAACGCACAGAACTTGCAGTCTACCCAGCAGACATTGGTGTAGTTGATGTTGCGATCGACTATGAAGGTCGTCACCCCTTTAGGATGCAACTCTTTTTTTCTCGCTGAAGCCATCTTGCCCAGTTCCAGCAAGTCCGCATTTCTAATAAGGTCTAACGCCTCTTCGCTCGTCATTCGGCCCACTGTTAACGTCCCGCCTCTGTTGTTATATTGTCTAACGTAAAGTTCATATTGTTGAGCAGCTTTCTCTTTGTAAGGTTATGCTCGGCATTGAGCCACTCACCGTCTCTATAAGCGATCTTGGTCTTTCTGTTTTTGTCTTCAAATACCAGGACACGGATAGGCAGGTCAAGCCCGACCTCCATCTTCTCCTGCATCAAGACGGTTCCCATCTTAGGATTTCCAAAGATGATCTCTTTGGATGGAGACAATTTCATACGGACTTTCACTGCGCCCGCCTGATGGTCTATCACGGCAAAGACGGTAAAACCTTTTTTGGTAACGATGTTTTGAAGTTTATTCATCGTTGCTTCAACACTTTTGTTTGAACTTTTAAGAATGATGTCATTGGCGAACAGTCCGACTGCCAATGCTGCGATAAGGATCAATTTTCTCATTTCCATCTCCTAGGATTTTTACGTTTTAAAAAGAGTCTGTATATAATATACCCTCCAAGCAAAGCACCGACTAAGACCTGCAGCCAAGCCCCTATCAGTAAAAGTTTGTTTAAGATAGAGCCGTGCTGTTTTTTGTCGATCTCGATACCTGCCATCTGGGAGGCGTGCACCATAGCCGATACTGCCAGATCGCCGTTAGGTATCTCTTTATGACAAGAGAGACACATCCCTTCCCTGTCTACGTTAGCACGCTGTTCAGCGTTAAGCGGCCCTGAAAGTTTCCAGTGGTGACCCACCGTCATCAGCTGCGTGCCGTTTTCATCGATAAAACGCGAATAGTCGTTTTTCAGGTTGGCGATACGAGGGATCTGCTGATCGACCTTCGTCGGCAATACGCGTCCATCGGCTGTCATAAGGTCGATTATCGTCTCTTTACTCGGATCACCGTTAAGTTTGCCCCCGCCGATACCAAGACCCAATGCCTTGGCAGACGTGTGACAGGATTCGCAGCTGCGGGACTCTTTAGAGATCGTGTGCGGTTGAACGGCTGCCATGTCGATAGCATTTTGCCCCTCTTCACCGGCACCCTCTACATTAGGGATCTTGAAGATATGATTTTGCAGAAGCGCTTTTCCATCTTTGCCAATAACCGTTATGGTTGTTTGACAGCCGGGAATGGTCGGAGAGATACGCCCCTCGCCGTTTTGTGAAAGTGCCGGGTCCTCCCAACGTAAAAACGAACGTGTCTCGGTTACTTTTCCATCCACAAGGTACTTTTTGAGGTCGCGCATACCGCCCGTCGTACCATGAATATCCGTGTCGTGCGATGCTGCCAGAAAGTCCGGGTTCTGCTTGCCTTCGGAGTAGTCGATCTTGACATGACAGCCGTAACATTGCGGTGCCCATGTTGCGTGACAGGTGTAACACTCCAACTCATCCGTATGCGCCTGTATCTGGTCCATCGCCACCAGTGCTTCGCGCGAGAGCTTTTCATCCTCTTTGAGTTTTTTAAGCGGTGTCAGTTCAAGGTCTTTACCCGATGCAAGGTGCATCATGATCTTGTTGCCTTTGCGCACGGCTTTGGTAATAGGGTTACCGCGGGCACTTAGGATAAAACCTTCCGGCGCCTCTGGAATGGAACCCATCTTCAGGTATTCAGCAACTATTTTAGTGGTACCGCGGGGTTCGCCTGATTTGACCGTCTCATTAAACTCGTCTGAGTATCCGAGAGGAAGTTCCCAAGGATACGCCGAAGTCGTACCGTGACAGTCCTGACACTCGATCTCGACGGCACCAAGGTTGGCACCGCTTAAAAAGCCGTCGCCATGCATGTCGTTAGAGGTGTGACAGTCTTGACACAACATCCCTTTTTTATAGTGGATGTCTTCTTGCATGTGCAGGTAACGCTTGGTATGCAGTTTCGGCTGACTGTTGCCCTCTTCGTCAAACGTGGCCTGGTACTCTGTCTCCATCAGACCCTGATATGAGACTCCGATACGTTTACCGCGGTTGTGACAGGTCGAACAGGTCTCAACCGGTACACCGGAGTACTCAATGTCATGCACTTTGACTTTGGCCTTGCGTGATGACTGGATAGTGTGAACAAGAAGATGACCCGGTTTTTTTGAGATCTTTTTGTCACCGCCTTCATAGAGTCCGGCGTTAGAGTAAGGGATGTGGCAAGATGCACAACCGACCCCTCTAAAGTCACCCCGTTTGGCGCGCCCTTTAGAGCCGGTGTGGCAACGCAGACACTCTTGACGAAGGTAGGTGTAAACGGCTAAAGAGGGGTCTTTTTCGATCTCCTCGGCCGACGGCGCCTTAGGCAGTTCGGTCATCTCAGACGGAAAGGCCTGCGGCTCAAGCTCTGAAAGTTCAGACATGTACTTTTTATAGGTCTCTGTACCTAGACGCTTATGCGGATCTTCCGGATTTTTAGTGTCATAGGTCCCGACATTGTGGTTGTACCCCTCTTTGGCACCGAAACTCCAGAGCGCCCCCTGGATCTTCCCCTGTTCGGTCATCATCAAGGAGTTCATCTGTGCGTCGATCTGCTCTTGGTGACACATCCCGCAGGTGTTTTGGTTGATCCATGTACTGCCCGGTGCCGGATAGTACTCTTTAGGACCTTTGTTCTCTAGAAAATATTTGACAGTACCCTTGTGTGCACGCTCTTTGACCATTGTCATCGGGTTACCCCCGTGACAGACGATACAGTCGTTACCTTTGTGACCGGCTTTTTCGGCGACCTTATAGATCTCCTCCATCATCTTGGAAGCAGGATCGCGAATGTCTTCAATACCCTCATGACACTTCAGACAGCTGTTTGCCCCATAAAGAGCCGAAAAGGTTAAAAGCGTAACAAGGAGCACTCTAAACATTATCTGTCTTTAGCAATAGCGTCTAGCACACCGTTAATAAACTTAGGAGACTGCTCAGTCCCGAAGGCTTTAGAGACCTCTATCGCTTCATTGATCACAACAGCAGAGTCCAGCTCGGTGTTCATGATCTCATAAGCACCTAAACGAAGTGTTGCACGCTCGACAGAACCAAGACGTTCAAAGTCCCAATCTTTCAGGTGCTTGATGATCGCTTCGTCAACTGACGGCAGGTTGTCCATAACACCTCGAAAGAGCTCAAGTGCAAACTCTTTTTGCTTATTACGGATCTTTTTATCTTCCAATATCTCATCGGTATAATCAGCAATGCTTTTATTACCAAGGTCATAAGCATACAGCAGGCTGACTACAGCCATTCTAGCGTGGTGACGTGTCGCCATTACGCGTCTATCACTTCGTAAAGGTCAAGCATCTCGATAACGGTCGTCATCGCTTCAAATCCTTTGTTACCCGCTTTTGTACCGGCACGCTCGATCGCCTGCTCGATGGTGTCTGTCGTCAAAAGACCGAAAGAGACCGGTTTAGAGTGTTTAAGTGACATTGTTGCGATCCCTTTGGTCGCCTCTGCAGAGACATAGTCAAAGTGCGGTGTCGCACCGCGAATAACAGCACCCAAAGCACAGACAGCATCGTATTTACCGCTTGCAAGAAGACGATCAACGATCATCGGAAGTTCAAAGGCACCCGGTACCAATACATGGTCAAGGTCGTCTGCGTTACCGCCATGACGGTCAAAAGCGTCTTTTGAACCCTCTACTAATCTGTCTACGATGAAGTGGTTCCAGCGTGTACTTACTATGGCGATCTTTTTGCCGTTGATTACTTTTAATTTACCTTCGATTAAACTCATTTTTATCCTTTTAGTGTTTCTTGAATTTTTAAGATTGTCTCTGTAGTTTTGTATAAGTCGTCTAATTTTAACATATTCGGCCCGTCACTCAGTGCGCAGCTTGGGTCGATATGGGTCTCAAAAAAGAAACCGTCCACACCGACAGCGGCCGCTGCACGTGAAAGATGCGGTACCATCGAACTGTCGCCCGAAGTCGTTCCACCGCCGCCGCCCGGCATCTGTACCGAGTGCGTTGCGTCAAAGATGACCGGCGCAAAGTCGCGCATGATGACCAGAGAACGCATATCGACCACGAGGTTGCCGTAACCGAAACTTGAACCGCGTTCTGTCAAAAGTACGCCGTTCTCTTTCGCGTTTTGGTATGAGACCTCATCACAGCCGCGTGTTTTAAGCACTTTCAAAACAGAGTACTTCATATCGTTAGGGTTCATGAACTGACCCTTTTTAATATTGACGATCTTCTCTGTTTTAGCCGCTGCGACCAGCAGGTCTGTCTGACGGCAGAGAAAAGCGGGGACCTGCAAGATATCCGCTACTTCTGCCACCGGGTTCACCTGATACGACTCATGGATGTCGGTCACGATCTTGTAGCCAAAGTCATCTTTGACCTTTTGCAGGATACGGAGCCCCTCTTCAAGACCCGGTCCGCGGTAGCTCTCCAGGGAGGTGCGGTTGGCTTTGTCAAAACTCGCTTTGAAATAGAAGTCGATGCGTTCATCTTCTTGATATCGCTCCAGTTTTTTAGCGATATCGAAGATGTTCTCTTCGCTCTCGATAACACAAGGGCCTGACATTAAGATCATCTAGAGGCTCCCATCTTTCTTATATCCTGTCGCTTTGTCAAACTCACCGGTCGCTTTATCCAACTCACCGGTGATCGTAGTCCCTGTGTTGTGAGAGTAGATAAAATAGCCGCCTAGCGCAACTAAAAGCACTGCTATCATAATACGATTACTGTTATATGCCATATAAGCAAGAATAGCGATTACGACTAAACCGCCGTAGTACATTGTATTTGCATCCATAATGGTCTCCTATTTTTTGACAACGAGAATCCCGCTGATAATGATTAAGATTATACCAAAGAGTGTTATAAAGTCAGGTAGTGCGTCGCCAAGCAGCAGTCCAACCCCGATCGCAAAGACGATGTTCATGTAACTGACCGCCCCGACAATGCCCGCTTGCGACTCGCCGTACGCCTTTGTCATATAGAGCTGGGCAAGGGTTGCAAAAAGGCCCATACCGATGACATAAAGCCAGACGACCCCGCTCGGCATCACGAACTCCCCCAGCATAAAGTCAAGTTCGGGTGCGTTTATATAAGGCGAGACCAGCAGTAAAAGCAGTGGTCCAATCGTACCGACACTCATAAAAGAGAGCACGATCGCACGCGTGTCATAATATTTTCTAAGCTCTCGGACAGCGGTGTAGGCCAAGGCCGCACCGATACCGCTGAAGATACCGAGCAGGTCTGTTTTTGAAAAGGCCAGCCCTGTCGGCTGGGTGATAAAGACAATGCCGACAAAACCGACAAAGACCGCCAGCCATGCCGACTTTGGAAGCTTCTCCTGCAGAAACATCCAGGCAAAGATCGCCGTAAAGATGGGCGAGGTCTTGGAGAAGGTCATCGCATCGCCCAGGGGGATATGGGCGATGTTATAAAAAAAAGCCAAAAGTGCCACAAAGCCCATAAACCCTCTGAAAAAGAGTAAGAAAGGTCTGCCGCCGGTGTGTTTCATCGGACGCCGCAATACCGCGTAACCGATAATAGCCACACCAAAGACATTACGGAAAAAGACCACTTCCAGAGAGCTCATAGAGTCACTTGTCAGTTTCGCAAAAGCACCCATAATGGCAAAGAAAAAAGAGGCCATCAGCATATAGAGCACACCGCGGTCGAGTTTGGAGACATAGTGTTTCAATAAATATCTTTATTATGAAGTGTTTAATTACAGATAGACCCCAAAGTCAAAGCTTTGGACCTCTCAAAATATTAGCGGAGTTGAGCAGTAACCTCTTTTTCAACCACATCGATCTTTTGTGTACCGTCTACACGGATGTATTTGATAGCACTGTTGTTTGCCGCTTCTGTAGCGTAAAAGTCGATTAACGGTTTTGTCTGGTCGTGATAGACTTTAAGACGGTCAAGAACGATCTCCTCTTTGTCATCATCACGCTGAACAAGATCTTCGCCTGTCTCGTCATCTTTGCCTTCAACCTTAGGCGGGTTGTAAACAATGTGATAAGTACGTCCTGATGCCAAGTGTGCACGACGGCCCGACATACGTTTGACGATCTCTTCGTCCGGAACATCGATCTCGATAACCGCGTCAATAGCGACACCCGCCTCTTTAACAGCGTCAGCTTGAGGAACTGTACGCGGAAAACCGTCTAGCAGAAAACCGTTTTTACAGTCATCTTCCGCGATACGGTCTTTGACAAGACCGATAATGATCTCATCCGTTACCAGTTTACCGGCGTCCATAGCCTCTTTTGCCATCTTGCCCATCTCTGTACCGGCTTTGATCGCAGCACGAAGCATGTCGCCTGTCGAGATCTGAGGAATGTCAAACTCTTTGGTTAAAAACTGTGCCTGCGTACCCTTACCTGCACCCGGTGCACCTAGTAAAATAATTCTCATTATGGTTGTCCTAAATTTTATGTTGCCGCAATTATACAATAAGCAGACCTTTAATCATCCTAGGAGTCTATTTAATTGATTTTGGCATAATTATAGTTA
>JBDLJE010000003.1:0-74400 GCA_039714575.1 Campylobacterota bacterium
ATCTTGCACTGGACATGCCGGGTAGTGTTCTGGATGTTCAGTCATGTGGTATGGAACACGTATATGTTGAAAGTGAGTACGAGATCTATCCCGGACACTATGCGGTTAATGTCTCTAAAGCATCCTCCGGAGATGCCAGCGGATACTACTATTTGACCATTGTTGCACCGGGCGAGATAAAAGTCTTGCAAATTGACGCCAATACAACAGGGCATGCCGCTGATATTGTTGTGCAATATGTCGATAATGAACCGGTAGTTACATTTACCCCTGAACCCATAAGCTATGTTGTTTTTGAAACTACTGTTGAGAGTGGCAGTTCAAGTTCTGGAGGTAGCAGTAGTAGTGGGGGAAACAGTACCGTTACAGATCGCTATACCCTACCGACCTCTAGTGGTTGTTCCCCTGCAATGAGCTGTGGTTGTATGGAGTGTGAATACTTTATTGTTCCATATCTTGGGCAAGTTATTAAGGGGCCGCTTAGCGGAGCAGATATCTCACTTTTCAGTGCAGAGGGTTATCGTTTAAGCAGTGCTTTGTACAGTGGTAAAACAAGCGAGGGTACTGAGTTGTACACCGCCGGACTGCTTAATATCCCTGACACACTTGTTGAAACACTAATTGATGATGAACTTTACATTCTTGAAGTCAGTGGAGGAATAGATATCGATCGTGATGACGACATGCTTGTTGATAGTACGTTCACGCAAAACAATTCGACCCTTCATGCCGTGTTAAGTGGAGCAGACCTCAAGGCTGTTAAGCCAAAAGTCTCAATTTTAACGGAAATAGCGTATCAGATCGTACATGATGCTTTAATGGATGGAGATGATGCACAGAGTATTTTTACAACTTTGGATGATGTTGCAACACGGTTACTGATAACTAAAATATACCCTAGCTCTCCCGACCCCTTGAATCATGTTGACTTAGTTCATTGGTTACCGACGATAGATAAAGAGATCCTCTTTACCGATTACAATACAAAAATTCTGCCGATCATTGACAAACTCCAACAAAATATACCGATCTATCAAGATGCATACGATGTTGTCTATTATCCTGATGGCGTTACACCAGTATTGCAAAGTGCTCTATTTAATGTTCCGGAAAATGCTGCTGTCGGAACAACAATAGGACAGGTAGCAGTACTTAATGAAGGGGCATCATCAGTGGTTAACATGACACTGTTTGGTGAAGGAAGTGAAGCTTTTAGTATAGATAGTAATGGGCTCATAAAAAGTGTCCTTCAGCTTGATTATGAAACAAAACAGCTTTATTCACTTTATGTACGTGCTCAAAACGCTAATGGCTACAGCCGTTATACTGCCTTGTACATAGAAGTTGATGATGTGGTTGATGCACCGTATGCCGTCTCTTTTGTACCTGAGATACTTTATTCAAATGCAGCCGTCGGCTCAAAAGCAGCTCAAGTTGTTTTTGATCAAGGCTCAAGTGCCATTACTTCCATAGAACTAATCGGAACAGAGGGTGAATACTTTAGTATTGACAATAACGGTAACATCATGACTGCAAAACTCTTAGAAGACTTTTTTGTAAAAAAAGCTTATCGTTTTGACGTGGTTGCTACAAACAGTTCGGGTAATAGCAAACCTATTACAGTGATTATCAACGTTGCTGACAGACGTGACATTCCGCAGCTTAGTCCTTTGTCGGCTAATGTCGATGAGAATGCATTAGCAGATACTGTTGTTGCAAAAGTACCGATTATCAGTGATGGCGATAGTCCTATCATCTCCTATGCCCTGAGTGATAATTTGCAATTTGTGATCGATAACAACGGAACTATTCGTGTCGCACCGGATGCAGGTCTGGACTATGAGTCACAACAGCAGTGGAACCTTAGTGTTACAGCGTCAAATATAATTGGCGATAGCCATCCACAGAACGTAACGATAACTATAAATAATGTTCCCGATGTTCTACCTACCTTACATGACGTCAATGTCAGTATAAACAAAGAGACAGCTGTGGGTACTGTTGTTGCCAATGTTCTTCAACACAAAGGCGATAGCTCAATTACTTCATTTACACTTTCACCAGGTTCGCTGTTTAACATTGATTTGTTAGGTGATATACGTCTGGAAAGTTCTTTAATGGAACAGGGTGAAGAACATTTTACACTACAAGCCAGTGCAACGAACAGTTTTGGCGAGAGCGAAAGTGTAGATGTAAATATAACACTTATCGTCGTTCCGGTAGTAAGTGACTTCTCAGCAACAACGTTTGATAACACGTCGGCTGGAACAATAATTGGTAAGATCAGCATAGTCGGTAATGGGAATCCTATCGAGTCTGTTACACTTAGTGGTGATGGCAGTAGTGATTTTTATGTGGATCTCAATGGTACGCTAAAAGTTGCAGACGGTGTGACTATAACTGCAGCTAAACAAGAATTTTATCAGATGCTTGTAACGGTTAATAGTTCGTATGATGCAAGTGTGCAAATTGATGTTTTAGATCGGATAATTGGGTCGGTTGATACACCAAGTATTGCATGGGATGTGACCCTTTCATTTGATGGTACCAAGGCCTTTGTGGCTGATTCCTCTTCAGGCTTACAGATCATAGATGTCAATGATCCAAAGGTGCCTATACTCATTAGTTCAGTTGATACACCTGGTACCGCATGTTCTGTAATCCTTTCTACCGACGGTACTAAGGCCTTTGTGGCTGACTACTCTTCAGGCTTACAGATCATAGATATCAGTGTTCCAACAGCACCTTTGATTATCGGTTCGGTTGATACACCAAGTATTGCATGGGATGTGACCCTTTCATTTGATGGTACCAAGGCCTTTGTGGCTGATGGTTATTCAGGTTTGCAGATCATAGACGTCAGTGATCTAACAGCCCCTTTGATTATCGGTTCGGTTGATACACCAAGTATTGCATTGGATGTGACCCTTTCATTTGATGGTACCAAGGCCTTTGTAGCTGATTCCTCTTCAGGCTTACAGATCATAGATATCAGTGATCCAACAGCCCCTTTGATTATTGGTTCGGTTGATACACCAAGTTATGCATGGGATGTGACCTTATCTGCCGATGGTATCAAAGCCTTTGTGGCTGACGGTTATTCAGGTTTGCAGATCATAGATGTTAGTGATCCAATTGCTCCAGCGATTATTGGTTCAGTCGATACGCCGGATCAGGCAAGAGCTGTTACTCTTTCTACAGATGGGACAAAGGCGTTTATGGCTGACTATTATTCAGGTTTGCAGATAATAGATGTTAGTGATCCAACACTGCCTATGATCATTAGTTCAGTGAATACACCGAGTACTGCTGCTGGTGGTGTCATTCTTTCTGATGATGGGACAACGGCGTTTGTGGCTGACGGGAACTCAGGCTTACAGATCATAAATGTTGATGGTATAGAGGTTATGGAAAAAGTGCCTGGAATTTTAGGGTTCTCTACAGTTATGGAAGAAAACAGTACGATAGGGATGATGGTAGGACATGTGAAAATTTACTATACTGGAAAGAATGGTATTACCTCCTTTAAGCTTTTAGGAGAGGGTGCGGATGATTTTTCTATAGATGAAAATGGTATTGTCATACTCCAGCATGAACTTAATTATAGTTCACAAAGTCTTTATCAACTTAAAGCTATTGCAACAAACAGTATTGGCGATAGAGAAGTTGATGTCGTTATTCGTATTCACTCTATTCCAGAGTTACAAGATTTTGTAGGTGAAGTCAATAGTATGGCTGTAGAAGGAACTTATGTTGGGCAAATAGATATGTGGATAGATGATAATACTACTATCACAGATATTGCATTAATAGATGAAGGGTCAGAGAACTTTGTATTAAATAACGATGGAAAAATCTATATAGATACTGGAGCTGATTTACATCATTTTGTTACACCCCAATTTAACCTAACTGCTATTGCAACCAATCAATATGGTAGTAGTAATGAAGTGAATGTGACAATTATTGTTTTGGAAAGAATTAGTTCTTTTAAAATAGATGGCATCGATGCAGGTAGTATTGCCCTTTGTAAAAATAGCTCTAGATTACTTGTCTCTGATTTTGGAGTAGGCTTTATGAGTGTTGATTTCACTGATCTCACCACTCCATACTTGATGAAATTAGTAAATTCACCACGTTATATTACTGATATTATTCTATCTGCTGATGAAACAAAAGCATTTTTAACTGATCAAAAATCTGGTTTACAGATTGTCGATATCAGTAACCCATGGTTACCATTTGTTATCGGCTCAGTCAATACTCCAAATTATACATTTGGTGTTACTCTTTCAGCAGACGAAACTAAAGCATTTGTTGCTGATGGTGATTCGGGATTACTAATTATTGATGTCAGTGATCCAACTGCTTCTTATATAATCGGCTCAGTCGACACTCCTGGTGTAGCAAGCGATATTACCCTTTCTCTTGATGAGACGAAAGCCTTTATTGCTGATGGAAAGTCAGGTTTAGTAATCATCGATATCAGTGATCCAACTGTTCCAGTTATCATCGGCTTAGTCGATACACCTGGTTATGCAAGGGATGTTGCCCTTTCCATCGATGAGACAAAGGCATTTGTCGCTGATTATGATTCAGGACTACAAATTATTGATATTAGTAATCTAGCCAACTTTACAATTGTTGGCTCGATTAATACGCCAGGTTATGCAGTTGATGTTATTGTATCAATAGGTGGTGGAAAGGTATTTCTTGCCGATAATCAATCAGGATTACAGATTATTAATATTAGTAATCCAACTGTTCCAGTTATCATCGGCTTAGTCGATACACCTGGTTATGCAAGGGATGTTGCCCTTTCCATCGATGAGACAAAGGCATTTGTCGCTGATGCTAATTCAGGTTTACAGATTATTGATTTAACTGGGCTATAGTAGATCAAAATATGATTATTTCATATTAATTTTATTAAAGAATATTAATATGTTAAAGTTCTGTTATATTAAAGAAATGTTATGAATGATGTAAGTGCAAAAATGATTTAAAATTGACTATGTCAAGTATAATACATCAACGTGTTCATAAAGTATGTTTAGGCATAATTACGCCACTAAAAATAGGGTTAGAGCATGGAATGTAAACACTTTGGTCAATGTGGCAGCTGCCGTCTTTATGAGGGCGGTTATGAGACTCAGCATAAAACGAAAACAGAGGACATTGTCTCACTGTTTGATGAGCTTTACGGTGATGATATAACACCGTTTTACTCATCTGACAGCCATTACAGAGCCCGCGCCGAATTTAAGATCTGGCATATCGGTGATGAGATCCATTATGCGATGAACCCGATGGAACGCGGGGCGAAGATGGTGTTGATCGAAGAGTGTCCGATGGTGACCCGGCCGATCGAAAAACTGATGTGGCCGCTGATCGTTAGTATTAAAGAACTTGCAATGGACTTTAAACTGTTTGGTCTTGATTTTTTAAGCAGTTTTGATGGAGAGATCGCTATCTCTATGCTCTATCACCGAAAACTGGACGAAGCGTGGCAAGTTCAGGCAAATGCACTGGCAGAGAAACATAACATCAAGGTCATCGGCCGTTCACGCAAGCAGAAGGTGGTCCTGGGTGAGGACTTTGTCACTGAGACCTTGAACATCAATGACAAGACCTATAAGTTCAGACACATCGAGAACAGCTTTACGCAGCCCAACCCGCGTGTCAATGAGAAGATGGTGGGCTGGTCTCTTGAGCAGTTCAAGGGCATTACGGGCGACCTGCTCGAACTCTACTGCGGGGCAGGTAACTTCACCATCCCCTTTGCAACACAGTTCCATAAGGTCCTGGCAACCGAGATCTCAAAGTCCTCTATCAATGCGGCGAAGAAAAACATGGAGCTCAACGGTGTAGAGAACATCGAGTTCGTTCGCATGAGCGCCGAAGAGTTCGTACAGGCGCTTGACGGCGTGCGTGAGTTTAGACGTATGAAAGAGATCGACCTTAAAAGTTATGAACTGACTACCATCTTTGTCGATCCGCCGCGTGCGGGAATGGATGAGGAGTCCTGCGGTTTTGCCTCACGCTTTGAACATATACTCTATATATCATGCAACCCTGAGACCCTCAAACGCGACCTGGAACACCTGACTAAAACACATACTATAGAGACCATGGCGACCTTCGATCAGTTTCCCTATACAACACATATGGAGATGGGTGTTAAACTGATTAGGCGTTAGTGTAACAGAAGAGAGGTCAGATTGAAATGGACCTCTTTTTCTCATCTTTTTTATTAATATAAATTGTTGCTTTTTAAATCCTATCTCGCTATACTAATTATGTAATCAATGTTTTTACGAGTATTAGAAAGGGAGTATCTGTGTCCAGTTTTTTGATCAAACAGTTAATGTCCCTGCCTCCCCGACAATTTTTAGATATCTTTGACTCTCTTTTTAATGAGGCGACGGAAGGTATTATGATCGAAGATGCCGATCGAACCGTTATTGCCGTCAACCGGAACATGCTCCGTTTTTTGGGGATGGATGAAGAAGACGTTATCGGACAGAACTCGTCAACTCTGGCTTATTCCATTGGTGAAAGCTGCTATGCGACCATTGACAACGGTATTCGCAGCGAGGGTGCTTGGCGCGGCGAACTTGAGATCATGGCAAAAGAGGGCGGAAATAAACTTGCCTGGGTTTCAGTGGATGCTATTGTGCAAGACGGTGCACTGATAAACAATGTCATCATGGTGACGGACATCTCGGAGATCAAACAATCACGTCAACAGCTTGAACACATTGCAACACATGACACATTGACCGACTTGCCTAACCGTGTTCTGCTTTATGATCGGCTTGACGTCTCAATAAAACGGGTTCAACGTTCTGACTCCTTAGGTGCCGTGATCTTTCTGAACATAGACAATTTTAAAGACGTCAATGACAATTTTGGCCATGCTTACGGGGATGAACTGCTGAAGATCTGTGCCGATATGCTGACGTTGACCCTGCGTTCCAAAGACACGGTCGGTCGTCTTGGCGGGGATGAGTTTTTGATCATCATCGATGAGTTTTACGCGCTCGAGGATATTGAAGGGGTGGCAAAAAAGTTACTGGCACTGTTCGATCAGCTTATTAAAGTACGTGATGTAGAGTTTGATCTATCGGTAAGTATGGGTATCTCTGTCTATCCCTATAGCGGGACTGAAGTCGAAAAACTGATCAACGAAGCGGATATTGCGATGTCCCATGTTAAACAGATGGGTCGCAACAACTACGGGTTCTATTCGCCTGAACTTTCTGAACAGTCGCATGAGATCTTTCGTGTGGGAAGAGGCATCAAACAGGCGCTTCGCAATGACAGCTTTTATATGGTCTATCAGCCTCAACTCTCGCTAAGCAGTGGAAACCTTATGGGTGTCGAGGCACTTTTGCGCTGCAGAGAGAGTTGTCTGGAAGAGACCAGTATTGAAGGTCTCATCGAGGTTGCAGAGAAAAGTTCGATGATCATAGAGATGGGTAAACGCATATTTGAACTGGTCTGCGAACAGATCAGCATTTGGAACAGGCAAGGGTATCCCTCCTGTCTTGTTGCCGTTAACCTTTCGCGTCGCCAGTTAAGTGACAGAAGGCTGGTAGAGATGGTGCAAGAGACGGTTGAACGTTACGGTGTTACCGTTGATCAGATAGAGTTTGAGATCACGGAGAGTTCCCTGATCCAGAGTCACGTCCTTGCGCAGGAGAATATGCAGAGACTTCGCGAGCTTGGCTTCTGTTTTTCTATAGATGATTTTGGAACAGGTTATTCGTCACTTTCTAACCTGAGAAACTTCTCTCTTGACAAACTGAAGATCGATCGAAGTTTTATAAGTGAACTGGAAAAGAACCGGCATGACCGGATCATCGTCGAAGCGACGATCAACATGGCTAAGAGCCTTGGGCTTGTTGTTTTGGCTGAGGGTGTGGAGACGGAAGCTCAAGCCGAGATACTGCGCTCTTTTGGCTGTGATCAGATGCAGGGGTATCTCTTCAGCAAACCCATATCGGCCAAAGCCTTTGAGACCTTGAAGGTCCATGAGCGTTCTCCATCACGTGTTCAGAACGTCAGAGAACAAGAAGCCGTTAACTACGCACCGTAGACCAAGGCTTTATCATCCTCTTTTAGATATTCGCTCTGCAGGGTGACATGGGTAATAGCATAGTTGTTTTTGATCTTCTCTTCGATCGTTTCACAAACGCGTGTCACCTCTTCAAGCGGCAAGTTCTCTCTAAAGTCAAGATGGGCTTCAAAAAAGACTTCATGGTCGTTCAGCTGCCAGATATGAATATGGTGGATGTTGCTTAACTCTGCATGCCCCCTCGCCAGGTTTTCAATGCTTTCAAGATCTATATGCGGCGGAGAAAACTGCATTAAGATACCGGTCGACTCTTTCAAGATCGCAAAAGCGGCATAGATCAGATAGAACGCGATCAACATCGATACGAGCGGATCGATCCAGAAGAGCTCATAGTAGTACATCGCAAGGCCTCCGATCAAAACGGCGACAGAGGTCATGACGTCGGTAAGCAGGTGGAGATAGGCAGAACGGACGTTTATGTTGTGCTCAGAATCCTCTTTAATCAGCAGTACACTGGCTGCGTTGAGAACAATACTCAAGAGGGCAAGACCGATGACAATGAGGCTGCCCACCGGTTCAGGTGTGAAAAAACGCTCGACAGCTTCGACGATAAGGAAAAAGCCGATACCGATCAGTACGGCAGCGTCAAAAAATGCAGCTAATATCTCTGCACGTTTATAGCCAAAGGTCTTTGTGCGCGTCGGCGAACGTCGTGCCATGCGGTTGGTCACATAGGTAACAATAAGCGTAATGACATCACTGAAGTTGTGCAGCGCGTCACTTAAGAGCGCAAGCGAGCCGGAGTAGATACCGCCGATGATCTGTGCGAGGGTGATGATGATGTTTAAGATGATCGTGATAAAGAGCCGTCCGCCTTTGACTTCGTGGTGATGATGATGTCCGCTCACGCCATATCCTTATATTTTATTATTATTGATCTAAATTAGGGTGACATTTTAGATTATTCTATATAATAACTAGAATGCGTTGAAAAATCGACTAAAAGGGCAGTGATGTTAAAAAATGAGAATGTATCTAAAGTCTATAAGATGGGCGAGGTCGATCTGACCGTCATTAAAGATCTAAGCCTGAGTATCGACGACGGTGAATTTGTTGCCATCGTCGGGCCCAGCGGAAGCGGAAAGAGCACCGTCCTCAATATCCTCGGCTGTCTTGACAAGCCGACAGAGGGGAAGGTCACTGTCGAAGATATTGATGTGACAGAGCTTAACCGAACCGAGCTGGCACACTTCAGGGGTGAGAAGATCGGGTTTATCTTTCAGAGCTTCAACCTTATTCCCGTGCTCTCTGTCTATGAGAACATCGAGTACCCGCTTATTATGATCCAAAACCTCCCGCAGGCAGAACGCCATGAACGGATCATGCAGCTGCTTGAAGATGTCGATATGCTTGACCAGAAAGATAAGTTTCCTGACCAGCTCTCCGGCGGTCAGCGTCAGCGCGTCGCTATAGCGAGAGCCTTGGTCACAAAACCGAAGATCGTCTTTGCGGACGAACCGACAGCAAACCTTGACACCAAGACATCACAGCAGATCATCGAGTTGATGCGCAGTATTCAACAAGAGTTCAACACCACCTTTATCTTTGCGACCCATGACGAGAAGATCGTTACGGCGGTTGACCGCATCATCACCCTGGTCGATGGTGAGATCACTGATGACAGGAGGGTGGCGTCATGAAAAATATTGTCAAGATCGCCTTTCGTAACTTGGTACGCAGTGGCCGCCGCAGTATCTTAACGGCCTCATTGATCACGGTCGGTGTCATGTTCGTACTTATCTATGCCTCGCTGGCCGGCAGCTTTAAAGCCTACATGGTCGGGCAGGTCACGGACTCGATGTTAGGACATATACAGATACACCGAAAAGGGTATGTGGCCTCTGTCGACAATCTGCCGCTGGACAAAAACCTTAACCAAAAACAGCTCGCAAAAGTCACTGAACTGCTTGATGAAAACCCCTATATAGAGAGCTATACGTTTCGTCTGAAACTAGGAGCCATGTTCTCCAACTATGTCGCTTCGACGAGCTTGAGGCTTACCGGAATCGACCCTGAAAACGAGGCGGCAACCTTGCCTCTCTTTGCCTCACGTGTTCAAGGCAGCAGTGCCGGAGCGCTGCAGGAGGGGAGCATCTTTGTTCCGGAACTGGTGGCCAAGGGGATGAAAGTGGCCAAAGACGACACCATTGTACTGGTTGCTACCAACCTCAAAGGC
Source organism: Campylobacterota bacterium (assembly GCA_039714575.1). Classification (GTDB taxonomy): domain Bacteria; phylum Campylobacterota; class Campylobacteria; order Campylobacterales; family Sulfurimonadaceae; genus Sulfonitrofixus. The sequence goes on from JBDLJE010000003.1 coordinate 10,317, forward strand.
TCGGTCAACGGGCTTAACTTCAAGGTTGCCGGTATGGTCGAACCGATCTCGGGGCCGGGCGGACGTGACGGTTACATCCATATCAACGATGTCAAGAAACTGCTGCGGCTCAACCAGGCTGAGGTGAGCGAAGTGGTGATCCGTCTGAAAGATGTCGCCAACCTGGAAAAAGCGATGAAGAGTCTGCAGCCGCTGCGCGAGATAAAAAACCAGAAAGATAAGCCGGTTTTTGAACTGCATTCGTGGAAAAAGCTCAGCCCTTTTTACAACATCGTCAAGATGCTTGACCTTATGGACATCTCCATCAAGATCATTCTGATCTCTATCGTACTTATATCGATCTTGAACGTAATGGTCATGAGTGTCTATGAACGTATTAAAGAGATAGGTACGATCGCAGCGATGGGAACCTCTCCGGCGACCATTACCAAGCTCTTTTTGACCGAGGGGTTGATGCTGGGTGTTTTTGGAACGGTTGTGGGGAGTGTTCTCTCCTGGATCATCGTCATTATCGTCAACACTATAGGTATCAGCTACTCGTTTGGACGACAGAGTGACCTGGTGCTTAACCCTGTACTGCATCTTAACGAGGTGCTGCTCATCAGCGGAATCGTCATCTTGATCTCCCTTATCGCCTCGATCTCACCAGCGATGAAAGCGGCCAATCTCAACCCCGTCGACGCACTTCGACAAAACTAGGAGTCAGCAATGAAAACAGCAGTAATGATCTTGGCGCTGGGTGTGTCACTTTTGGCAGATAACATCTTGGAACAGATCGACCGTAACCTCACCCCGGTCTCCGCGCAGATGTATAAAAAACTGATCAACATCGAACCCGACGGCAGTAAAAAGGAGTTCCTTATCTTCCAGGCCAAAAAAGACAGAGACAAGATGATCTCGCTCTTTTTGGAACCTGACAGCGAGAAGGGACGGGCAACACTGCGTCTGGGTGAGAACATGTGGCTCTACATACCCAATGTAGGACGGCCGCTTCGCATCACCTCGATGCAGTCTGTGGTCGGCGGAGTCTTTAACAATGCCGACATCATGCGCCTTGACTTTACGACCGAATATGATGTGGCAAAAAATGATAAGAGTGAAGCGGGCTATACTCTGGAGCTAAAAGCTAAGAACGATACCGTCTCTTACGACAGACTGGTGATGCAGGTCGACGGCAAGAGCATGACACCGATAAGTATAGAGTGTTACACCTCAACGGGAATGTTGATCAAAACACTCTACTATAAAAAACTTCAGGACTTCGGCGACAAGATCGTCAGGCCGGCAGTGGTAGAGACCGTCTCCCCGATGTACAAAGGCTACAAGTCCATTATGATCTACGGCAAGATCACCCCGAAAAGTTTTGCTGATGAAGCGTTTACACTGGATAACCTGTCCAAAGCATCTGACCTGAGACGTTAAGGTATATTAACTTATGAAAACAACGCCCCTTCTGCTACTGTTGATCTCATCATTTCTACTCGGTGACGAGTATGATTTTGATATGGACGCAATAGAGTCGATAGAGCCGAAGTCTTACGAGTACAACGGCTATCTGCGGGTCGATGACCGTTTCCAGCGTCTGAATACCGAGTCACCTCTCTACATTCAAAGCGGTGACGACCGCCGTTACCAGAACAATGTACATCTTGAAGGGCTGTTTGAGTTCACCTACTTTTATGAGATGTTCACCTTTAAGACCTCGTTGATGGGAACGTATGATTATGTCTATGACACTATATCCGAAGACGACTACCCGGTAAACGAACTCTATGTAGACGCTAAAATAACAGATAACCATGCGCTCCTGGTTGGAAAAGAGAGCCTGAAGTGGGGAAAAGGGTACTACTTTAACCCGGTCGCTTTTTTTGACCGCCCCAAAGATCCTCAGCAGCCGACCGTTGCCAGAGAGGGGTTCAGCATCCTCAAGTACAGCTACAACAAAAGCTTTCAGGGTGCTCTGAAAAATGTCGCCTTTGACCTGGTCTACCTGAGAGCCGACGACAAGATCAACAAAGACTTCTACCACATAGCGACAGACTCTAAAATATCGAACAACATAGGTGCAAGGCTCTACCTGCTGCTCTTTGATACGGACATCGACATTATCTATGACTATTCCGATGCGGTACATGACAAGATCGGTATTGACTTCTCCAAAAACCTGCAGACCAACTTTGAGGTCCACGGTGAATTTGCCAAAGAGATCAGTGGATACCACTCGTATCTTTTGGGTCTGCGGTACTTGACCGATTTTGAGCTGACCATTATCAGTGAGTATGTCTACCGCTCTAACGGCCTCAACGAAGAGGAGATCAAAGAGACAAATACCACTATCCCTTTTATCGCCAAAAACTATGCCATCACCTGGGTCTCACAAAAAGAGCCGTTTGATCTTCTCTACGCCAGTCTCTATTTTAAAAACATGTTGAACCTGCAGGACCATAGCCATCAAGACAAACTCGGAGCGACTTACAGCTTTAGAAACAACATCGAGGTCGATCTCTCTTATAATATTAACAGCGGCAGTGACCTGAGTGAATTTGGGAAAAAGTCGGTGCAGGACTTTGTCTGGCTGAAGACGATGTGGCATTTTTAAGCGTTTGTAATGTGGCTGTGCCACTTGTAAGCTATACTTTCTAAAAAAATTTATGGAAAATATCGATGAAAAAAAATGTACTTATTCTCTGTACGGGAAACAGCTGCCGCAGTATTATGGCCGAAGCGCTGATCAATGCCAGACTTGGTGATTGTGTAGAAGCCCAGAGCTCCGGTGTCAAAGCCAGCGGCAGGGTCAACCCGAATGCAGAGGCACTTTTAAAAGAGAAGGGTCTGTGGCGTGAGGATTATCACTCCAAGGTGATCGAGACAGTCATTGATACACCGTTTGACCTTGTAGTGACGGTTTGCGATCATGCGCATGAGACCTGTCCGACTTTTCCAAAAGTGGTCAAGACCATTCATATGGCCTTTGAAGACCCATCCGGTAAAGCAGTCGAAGAGTATGCGATTACCTTGGACTTGATAGAAAAAGAGTTATTGCCTGTAGTTGAAAAAGAGCTTTGTAAATAAGTTGGACGAAGAAGAACGCTAAAAGCTCTTTAGGCAGTATGTTATAGTGTAAAGATGAAATATCTATTATGTTTACTGCTTTTTACGACACTTATCGCTGAGGTAAAACAGGCTCCCAATGATCTAATCAATGAGAGCTCCCCCTATCTTCAACAACATGCCTATAATCCTGTTAAGTGGTACCCTTGGGGCACTAAGGCGTTTGAAAAAGCTAAAAAAGAGCATAAGCCCATCTTCCTCTCTATCGGTTACAGTACCTGCCATTGGTGTCATGTGATGGCACGTGAGTCGTTTGAGAGCGACGAGGTCGCAGCGCTGCTTAATCGTGACTACATTGCCATCAAAGTTGACCGTGAAGAGCTTCCTCATCTGGACAGTTATTATCAACAACTCCATTTAAAACTCAATAACCGTGCCGGCGGCTGGCCTCTGAGTGTCATCCTTGATGAAGAACGTAATCCATTTTTTATAGGAACCTATATTCCCCTGCACGATAACTATGGCATCGATGGGATGATGACGCTGCTTCCGAAGGTGGCAAAAAGGTATAAAGATGACCCTGCTGGTGTTCAGAGAGAAGTCACAGTTGTTCAAAAGTTGATAGATACAAAGGCTGCCGCGAAACCATACCAGAGAGAAAATTTTAATATTGATACTTTGATGCAGTCATACAGTAAACACTACGACTCAATCTATTTTGGTTTTTCCAAACATCGAAAGTTCCCGGAGGCCTCAAGGATTAGACTTCTGTTTGATCTAGCCACACTGGGTAAACCTGAGGCTAAAACAATGGCGGTAAATACATTACGGACAATGGCACTGCATGGCTTATATGACCATATTGACGGTGGTTTTTTCCGTTACAGCACCGATGCTGCCTGGGAGATACCTCATTTTGAGAAGATGTTATACAACCAGGCTGAACTCATCCCTCTTTATGCAGAAGCTTACCGCCAGACAAAAGAGCCGCTTTTCAGAGCTGTTGTTGATGAGACGATAGCCATGACCTTACAGCGTTTTGGCAGAGATGGGCTCTTCTTTTCAGCATCTAATGCGGACACTGACCATGAAGAGGGGAAATATTTTCTTTTTACAGAAAAAGAGGTTAGCAATGCACTTAAAAACAATCCTTATAAAAAAGAGTTGGATGCGGCGATGGCGTATGATGGTTTTATGAACTTTGAGGGAAAACTGCATCTCAATTTTTATACGCAGAGGCGACCTGAAGGTTTTGATGTATTGCAAAGATCGTTGCAAAAGGTGAGAGAGGGACGTAGATATCCGTTTATTGACACAAAGATCATAACTGCATGGAACGCTATGATGATAGAAGCACTCTACAGTGCGAAGACAGTTGACAAAAAATATATCACTGTTGCAAATGAACATCTTGATCAATTACTTAAACTGATGTATCCTAAAAACAGATTATTCCACCAGACTCTATATGGAAACAGACCTAAACAAGAGGGGTTGTTGGAAGATTATGCCTTTTTGATCTCTGCTTTGATCGCAGGGTATGAGGCTGATTATGATAAACAAAAACTTGCTCTGGCAAACCGTCTGACGGAGCAGGCGATCTTTCTCTTTTACAGAGAGGGTAGATGGGTTCAGGCCGATGATGGACTTAACATCGATGTCGATCTGAATGACAAATACTACACCTCGAGTTATGGAAGGATGATGCAGAATCTTTTCAAACTTGCCGCTTTGAGTGAAAATTTTGGCCTTGAGAACATTGCCAAGCGTTCTTTAGAGATCAAGATGTCTGAGATCGAAGCGAAGCAGGACCTTGTTCCCTCCAGTGCGATTGCACTGTTGATGCAGGAGTATGGCGTTGTCATCCTTAAACATAAAAAAGAGAAACTGAATGCAAAGCAAAAAGAGATCTTCTCAATACGCTATCCTTACTTAGTCACTAAGGTCAAAGAAGATGCTAATAACTTTTTAGCGTGTAAGGTTGACCGCTGTTTCGCTTACGATAAAGCATTAACCCAGGTGACTGAAAAAATAGAGGGGTTGGTACGCACTAGTCAATAAACTCCACAACCTTGTCAAAAGGCAGTCGTAACTGTTTGGACTGTTTATTGGTCCTGTAGCCAAACGGCAAGAGCATAGCCACTTGGTATTTGCTGGTGTCGAGTTCTAAGATCGTTTCGACTTGCTCTTTTGTAAACCCTTCTATAGGACAAGAGTCAATACCGACAAAGGCAGCAGCCGTCATCATATTTCCTGCAGCGATGTATGTTTGTTTGGCTGTCCAGTCGTAAATGTTGTCATCGGAACTTAAGGTCGCTTGCAGATGATCTGCATAAAGCTGCAGATAGAAGTCAAGGTTTTCTTGCGGCATCTCTCTTCGTGCAAACCTTTTTTCAGGAAGGCCGCTCTCGACTTTAACACTGTCAATCCCCGCTAAAACAATAACCAGATGTGAACATGTCGTGATCTGCTCTTGATTCCAGCACGCCGGTTTCAGTTTTTCTTTTAGCGATTCATTGGTGATCACCAGAAACTTCCATGCTTCCATACCAAAAGAAGATGGTGATTTTCGTCCCGTCTCTAAAATATAGCGCATCTCTTCGTCAGGTATTTTTTTAGTTGTATCAAATACCTTGCAGGCATGTCTAAAGTCCATTGCACTTAAAAATTCATTGTTCATTTTGCGCCCTTTTATAATTATCGATTATTTTAAGGATACTACCTTTAAAAAAATAATCAAATGTGACAAAAAAGGAGCTGTTTGATTTTATTCATGATCTATATACCAGACTAAACAAGTAAGGATGCTTGACTTTGAGAGTGGATAGCTATATTATTTCATAAAACTATTAGATAATATAATTTTATGTCAAGGAATAATTATGGCTCAATCCTGCCCGCTTGTGTTTCGTCAGATCGATGGGACGATAGCACGACTGAACGCGCTTTCAGTGTTTCTGTTGTTGTCACTGTTCGTGTTTGTCCCTAGCCCGTTGATACTGCTTTTTTTAGGAGTTGACTTTATGGTCCGTCTTTATGGCAATAAAGATTTCAGCCCGATATTCCAAGTCTCAAAAGCATTGAAAAAGGTCTTTGGATTTAAAGAGGCGATGACGGATGCGGGTGCAAAACGTTTGGCGGCACATTTCGGACTTCTCTTTGTACTTCTTACACTGGCCGCTTACTTGGCAGGGTTAACGGTTGTGATGTACTCTGTGATAGCGATCTTTCTTTTTTGTCTTGTACTCGAGTTGCTGTTTGCCTACTGCGTTGGATGCAAGATCTACTTTATCTACCGCCGATTTGTCCCGGAGCGTCTATAATGACCGGCGTCTCAACACGGGGTATCTACGGATTGGCTGCGATGCATGTGCTTTCACATGCACCGCGTGAGCGTACGATGCAGATAAAAGAGATAGCAGCCATGACACAGGTCTCACACTCCTACCTCGAACAACTTCTTTCGGCACTTCGCAAAGGCGGACTGGTAACGAGTATCCGTGGTGCCAACGGCGGGTATAAACTGGCCCATGCTGCTCATGAGATCACTGTTCTAGAGATCATTGAAGTACTCGAAGGCACGCTTTGTAAAAAAGAGGGGAATGTCGGTGCCAGTGTCATACTGGAATACTTCTGGGCAGATATACATGAAAAGGTCAAAGAACTTTTTATGTTAAAACTCTCAGAACTGGACCAGGCTTTTCAGCCTTATTACTACGATATATAAACAAAAACGTATTTTTCAACCAATTGGCTTTCAATTTCAATTCCTATTTAGTTTTCTTATAGTAACTTAAGGCCATCAAGTATGAAAGTGAAGTTATGAATAATTCTGAAGCTGTTCTTCTCGCGCTGGCTATAGCAATATTAGCAGGACTGATATTCTACTCAATCTATCTGAAATACCGCAGTTCAAAAGTACAATCTGCATCGTCACAGGCAGAGTCCCTTAAAAACATGCTCGATGAATATGCTCAAAAAGTACAAGAAGATGAAGATACAATTGATGCGAAATTCAACACAGAGGGTATTGAGATCCCGACTAAAAAGTATCCGAAATACGACAATACGAGAGCCGTTAATGAGATGGGTCTGACACAAGAAGAGGCGGACAGTTTTGTCCATGACCTTGTTGAGGCGATAGGATCAGAGATACCGCGTATAGAAGAGGCGATCATAGGGTCTGATTATAAGACAATCGAAGAGATCGTTCATACGATCACCGGTTCTTCTTCGACCCTTGGAACCGGAGGTATCTCATTGGCACTTATCAGTTTTTATACATCGGTCCAACATCGGGACACTTTTCAAAAACTGTATGTCCATTTACAAAACGTAAAGTACTATCTGAATGAACTGAAAGATCAGGCAAAGTAGTCTAAATAGGGGTTTTTAACGGACAAATGGCATGATGTGCCCGTTCAGACAGCTGTATTTAAATAAACATAAATATAAACAGTGTAAAATGTACTTTATAAGGGCATCTCCAATACCCCTGAAACATATATAAATTAGAAGATATAGAGCGTATCTACTTCCAAGAACAAGGCAAAATGTGGCAAAAAAAAAGAGACAACTCGACCACGACGATTCACTTTTTGAACAATATGATTTTGATGATCTAAAAGAAGAACTTAACATCAATGCCCTGGCAAAACTGCAAGCCAGAGAGAACAAACCACCGACCGACAGCCTGTATTTTGACGTAAATGAGCAGAAGATCACGACATTTTTTGCAGATAAACTCTCTACGGTCAAACAAGAGATTTATAAAAAAGTCGCATCTTATGACCATATGGCGATGCGCGTCAGTGACATCAGCACGATCTTGGCTGAGGCTAAATATGCGAGTGAAGAGTTCATTCAGAACATCACGACCTTTCAAGAGGGGGCAAAACAGCGTATTAAAGATGTCAAGAATGAGTATGATGTCCGTAAAAGGGATCTGGAGAAGTTCAAACATAAAAACAGTATTACCAGAGAAGCGTCATACCCGAACTCAAAGATACTTTATATCGGGATCATTATGCTTATCTTGCTTAGTGAGACCTCATTAAACGCATACTTCTTTGCCAAAGGCAATGAACTTGGACTTATCGGCGGTGCGGCACAGGCACTGATCATCTCTCTGATCAACATCACGTTCGCATTTTTTCTTGGCGGGTACCTGGTCAAAAAGCTCAATCTGGTCAGAAAAGCACCTGTGCTGAAGTACGGTGTTCTTACAGCTTTGATCGTCGGGTTTATCGCGATTCTCTTTTTTAACCTGCTTGTCGGCCATCTTCGTGTTCAGCTGGGTATCGACCCGGACAACGCCTATGTCAATTCGATCATCACCTTTGCCCAAAGCCCTTTTGGTCTCAACGAGTTTGACTCCATCATCCTGGTACTGGTCGGACTTCTCTCGTTTTTGATCGCGTTTACCGACTTTTACAAGATGGATGACGAGTACCCGCATTACGGCGATCTTGATCGCAAATATCAAGAGGCATTGATGGACTTTTCTGAACTTAAAGAGGAGCTTCTGCATGAGATCGAACGCAGTTCATCTTCTATCTTGAACAAACTTGAGACACGGCAGATGACCGCCAAGGTCATCATGCAGGAGTTGATGGAAGTGCCTATCTTCAGACAAAAACTGCAGGACCATTATAAAGAGTACTATCACTATCTCAACAACACCTATAATGCGATGTTAGGTCTCTATCGTGAGGTCAATAACGACAATAGAACCGACGATGCTCCTGCCTACTTCAGAGAGCGTGCAGAGTTGAGTGAAGATCATGTTGTTGTGATCGTCGATGATACGTTCAAAAACGATCTTGTACAGTACCAGACGGCCGTGTTGGAGCTGCCGCATATTATCGGTGAACAGAAGCTGAAGATCAACTCAACCCTTAAAGATGTCATAACTGCACTTGAAAATGAGTCAGAAACGGATGAAAAAGATGGCTAAAAAACGCACCAAAAAAGCAAAAAGCGATAAACTCGGTTATATTCTCATTACTGTGGTGGTCGTTGTGCTCGTTGCGGTAGGTGCTTATGTAGCGATGAATCGCGGTGTTGAAAAAGACAAAGAGACGATGTGCCGTCTCGATGGTGCTTTTGACCGCCAAGTCATCATCTTGGACATGACAGACAACTATAATGCGATCCAGGTGCAGCAGATCAAACATATTATCAACAACCTGACCGACAACCTAAAACTGCATGAACAGATCCAGCTCTACTTTATCGATGAAACACCGCCGAGTGAGATGAAAGCGGAGCTTATATTGTGTAATCCAGGCGATGGTGCCGGAAAGAGTGAGATATACTCTAATCCGAAACTATTCAAGAAACGGTGGGATGAACGTTTTCATCAACCTTTGATGGCGAAGATCCGAGATCTCTCAGGCGACTATACCAGCAGCAGATCGCCGATCCTTGAGACGATACAGGCCGTTAACAACATGGCTTTTCCCTATGTAAGAGAGGAGGGGCGAAAGTATAAGGTCACCCTTATTTCGGACATGATCCAAAACTCTGATGAGCTCTCTTTTTTTAAGACAAGAGCCACGTCTCTACTGAATTTTGTTGATTCGCCGGGTTATAACAAGACGCGTACGGATCTTGAAGGTGTTGATGTAGACCTCGTTATTGTCAGACGCGACAAGTTTGAGTCATTGCAGTCAAGAGACTATATCGATTTTTGGGTTGAAGTGCTTACCAGTATGAGTGCAAATGTTGAAAACATTAAGTCAACAGACGGATAATTTATGAAAAATAGAAAATTTAACAGTGGTTTCATGGAAAAGGTACAGATCAAGTACCTCTTTCTCGTCGCTTTGGTCAGTGGTGTTGTGTTTATTATGCTGGGCGGGTTCACCGATAAGACCTACCTCTCCATAATACTGACCATATCAGTCATGATCGCTTACTTCCTTATCGGACAGAAGATCGTTGAGAGAGAGCTGCTGACCAATGAGCAGTTTGCCGACAGTAACTATTACCTCGGGTTTTTGTTTACGCTGATCTCTCTGGCAAGCTCACTATACATACTCTCTAACGGAAGCATGGAAGGCGGTCTTTTGACCCGTCTTATCGGTCAGTTCGGTATCTCCATCTCGACTACGATCGTGGGTCTCTCTCTGCGTATCTACCTACTGAGTTTCAGCCCGAACATCGGCTCGAATATTGAAAGTTTCAACCTGATGATCATGGAGAAACTTCAGATGCTGAATGACCATATCGGTCACAGTATTGATCAGACAAAGACCTTTTCCAATGTCATTGATGACAAGGTCAACCTCTTTATCGAGCAGACGTTAAAGTCCGTAGAGAAGTATAATGAGCGTCTGGTCGAGAGCCTGGATCAACACTCCGTTAACAATATCTTTGCCAAGATCTATGAAGATATGGATGCGCTCCATGCCAAACAAGAAGAGCGTGTTGATGAGATCTATAAAAACATCACGAACTATCATCTGCGTTATGAAAAACAGAACCAATCCTCGACAAAGGCCTTTCAAGACTCTATTACAGACAGTGAAAAGTGGATCCGTGAGTTTAATGACACGATGGGCCAATCGGCAGGAAGCATCGCAAACTCCAACACAGAGATGCGAAAGGTCATCCATAACTTCGATGACTTTGTCCGCGACCTGCCTAAGCTTTTTGCTGACGTCAATACTCTTTTTGAGCAGAGTGCCAAAGCGCTTACTTCTGACCTCAAAGAGAAGAATCGTGCGCTGATCGAGGACTTTATCGAACAGAAAGATCTTCAAAATAAAATTCTGATAGAGCGTGTTTTGGGCGAAAACCAGAAGGTCGTTACGAGTTTTTTGAACAACGGTGAGAGTCAAAACAGCGAGATCATCAACAAGTTGAACACTCTAAATGAAGAGGTCGTGGCCAGTTTTATCAAGTCGCGTGAATCCGGCAATGAGAAGATCATCAACGATATTATGGTCTTGAACAACAAGGTCATACAGTCTGTCGGTTCACGTGCCGAGAGTGCCAATGCCAAGGTTGTGGATGCCATCATCACATCATCAACAAAAGTACTGCACTCTTTTGTAAACAACCAAGACCAGAAAAACGAACAGCTTATCCAGAAAATTACCAAAGAGAACAGAAAGCTTCTCGAAAGTATGGCCAAATTTATAGCTGAGAACAGATCGGGGACTTCGACTCAGCAAGCCCGTTATTCTGTCGCTGACGAGAAACCTGTTAGTGAAAAGATGCGTGCACACGGCAGTGTCAAACTGCCTAAAAGCTAGAGGGATTACGTTTAGCGATGCAGTTTAATGAGAACGGAAACAACGATTTTTTATTCGGTATTACCTTAACCGAACTTATTTTAATGCTCTTTTTTCTTCTGTTGCTCATCTCAGCTTTTATGAGTGCTGAAAAGTCCAGTATCATCACTAAAGTCGAACAGGAAAATGAACGTATCGTCAAAGAGAACCTGGACCTTCAACTTAAAAACAAGGTGAGCAGGACGCTTTCTGAGGAGATGATCGGCGCACTGTTGCGCTTTAGACTCGGTGAAGACAAGGAGCAGGAGAAAGCGAAGCAGATCTTTAAAGAGTTAAGCAACCAGACTAAGCTTATTGCAGAGAATGAAAAGTTAAAGGGTCAAGTCGAAGCGTATGAGATCAATGACAAACTTTTGAAGATGGATGAGGAGTTTAAGGTCCAGCTCTCTCGAAAAGAGTCGATCCTCAATCTGCTCAAAGATATTAACTCGACAGAACAGCTTCAGGCGATCTTCAATGATCTTGAAACGCTTGAAAGACTGAACGCAAAGCTGGAAGTCGAAGACAAACGGCTGCGCAGAGAAAATGCCATGTTGGAAAAGTCGCTCAAAGAGCTCTCTTCGCTCTCAAAAGAGGAGCTGCTGTATGCGCAAGAGATCCTAAAAGGGCAGGTGAGTTACCTGACACGCAGACTCAACATGGGCGGCGGCAGTGAACTTCCGCCTTGCTGGGCCAACAGAAAGAGCGGCAAAGCGGAGTATATCTTTACGGTCATTCTAGGTGAAGAGGCTCTGCGTGTTGCGCCAAGATGGCCAAAATACAGAGCAAAAGAGCTGCGCAAGTACGGATCGCTGGAGCCGTTGTTTTATCGGGATCTCAATGTTACCGAGTTTTTAGCGATCACTAAACCGATCTATAAAGATGCCGACAAAAAAGAGTGTAAACACTATCTCTATATGTTTGACGATGCGATGACAAAAGATGGGTATAAGACCAAGCGTCTGCATATAGAGAACTACTTTTACAAGTATGAGGATGCCTCAAAGGTGTATGACCGTTTTTAGGTCTTAAATATTTTTTGCAATAAACGTCAAACACGTTTCAGCACTCTGTGCCACAACGACATCCAGCATCATAAGATTATGGGAGAGACCGAAATCTTCTATGATCTTGCCGTCTTGGCATAAGGCGGCATCATTCGAAAGCTTTTGCGCTTCATGAACACGTTCTATCATCGGACGGCGGTCCTGAGCATAGGCAAAGACCTTTTTGCCAAGTGCAGCGCCATAGCCCACCTCATACACCGTGCCGGAATCAGGCTCCAGGCCGCGAAAAGGGTTTAGGTTAGCCATGACGATGTCGCACTCTTCCAAGAGCTTGACATTGGCCTCTCTGATCGTTTTAGCGACCTCATAAGGTGTACCGTCGCATACGATCTCATTGTCAAGTGGAAACATCCCTTCAAAACCGTACTGTCGACAGAGCTCTTTTAAAGCCTTGCCCTGTTCTATCGCATTTTGTTCAAACACATCCGGTCCGGCGAGATATATCTTTAACATGGCACTACCTTGCTTTTTGTGAACATTATATCTTTTGTTTGCAGGCTTTTGTTAAAATTATGGAAAGTGTCTCATTTGACAGCGCAGTAATGTCAAAATTTGTATATAATTCAGTTAACAAAAAAAGAGGAAGTCCTATCGTTAAAAAAATTGTAAAATTCAGTTCTGTCGGTGCTTTAGGTTCTGTTACAAATATAACAATATTTTCAGCACTGACATTTTTGAATGTCAATTACAATATTTCAGCGGTAGTCGCCTTTTTAGCAGCAGTGACGCAAAATTATCAGCTCAACAAAAAATGGACATTTAAAGACCATAAAACCAAGACCAGGAAAAAATTTCCAAAATATCTTGCTCTGAATTTTTCGAGTTTTTTAGTTAACTTGTTGGTACTTAACCTGGTTGTTCTGAATTTTGGAGATGAAAAACTGATGCAGATCGCAGGACAGATAGCGGGTATCGGTGCGGCTATGGGTATTAACTTTTTGGGAAGTTATTTAATCATCTTTGCAAAACATAAGGAGAGTGAGATATGAGTAGAGGCGTCATCGTTATTCCCACCTATAATGAGATCGAAAACATCGAAGTCATCTTGGAGAAGGTGTTTTCTCTTAAGCTCGATGTAGACATCTTGATCGTTGACGACAACTCTCCTGACAAGACCTATGCCAAAGTGCAAGAGCTTATTGATGCAGAGACTTACAGCGGACAGCTCCACCTTCTTATCAGACAAAACAAAGAGGGACTTGGCAAAGCTTATATAGCAGGTTTTAAGTGGTGTTTAGAACATGACTACACATTTATCATCGAGATGGATGCAGACCTGTCGCATGACCCGAAATACCTGCCGTCGTTCATAGAGAACATCAAAGAGTATGACCTTGTCATCGGTTCGCGCTACGTCAAAGGCGGCGGTGTCGTCAACTGGTCACTGCTGCGCAAGTTCATCAGTTTTGGAGGAAGTACCTATGCGCGCACTATCCTCGGCATCTCTGTCAAAGATGTGACGGGCGGATTCAAGTGTTTCAGACGAGAGGTGCTCGAAGCGATCGACCTCGACAACATCCTGAGTGCTGGCTACGCTTTTCAGATCGAGATGACCTACAGAACGATCTTGAAAGGCTTTCGTGTCAAAGAGGTGCCTATTGTCTTTGAGGACAGAGTCGCCGGCAAGTCAAAGATGTCCAAGAAGATATTCATAGAAGCGCTTTTAAACGTGGTGACGCTCCGTATGCATAAAAAAGATATTGTAGAGGGCAGATAATGGGTTATAGAGAAAAAGTCGTTCTCTTCTTTTACACACTGTTTAATGCGATAGCCAACCAGTTTATCAAACTCTATTCGGATGAGACCTATTACTGGGTCTGGTCACAAAAGCTGAGTCTCTCCTATTTTGACCATCCGCCTATGGTGGCCTATATGATCAAGATGACCACACTCTTCAGTGATGAACCTTTTTTCGTTCGACTGCCGGCAGTCCTGCTCGTCTCTGCAACGGCCTATATACTCTATACGTTAGCGCGTAAAATGTTTGATGAAAAAACTGCGATCTATACCTTCTATATCTTTTTGAGTACAGTCTTTGTTTTAGCTGCCTCGACGGTTATCGCACCGGATATACCGTTGGTGTTTTTCTGGGCACTGACACTTTACAGCGGATATATGTATGTTGAAGAGGACCATAAAAAGTATGCGCTGTTGACGGGTCTTTCAGCGGGCGGAATGCTGCTTTCAAAGTATCCGGGGGTACTGCCGCTCTTAACTCTTATTGTATTTGTTCTTATCTACCGGCGCGACCTTTTGAAAGATATCTATTTCTATCTGGCACTCTTTATCGCAACAGTGGTTTTTATGCCCGTACTGTTGTGGAACTATCAATACGATTTCATCTCATTTGCTTTCCAGTTCAGTCATGGTATTGCAGAAGAGAAGGTGTTCCAGGGCAAATATTTTTATGGATTTGTCGCCTCGCAATTCGCTCTTTTTCACCCGCTGTATCTTCTGCCGCTCTTCTATTTTATCATACGCGACAAAGAGCGCTTTGAGCGAAAGAAAGTCTATCTTCTGCTGCCGTTTCTGCCTGTTGTAGGCTTTTTTACCTACAACTCGGTCTATACAGAGGCAAACCCTCAGTGGGCAGCAGGTGCATACCTCAGTGCGTCTGTGCTCTTGGGCTATTACTTCGCCAAGCACAATATGCGTAAGCTCATGGCAACTGCTCTTGTTAGCAGTCTTGTTGTCTTGGTTGCATTGAAAACGCCGTTAAATGACTATATCCCGCCATTGAAACGCTTTCATGACAAACTGGGCATTGTTGATAACTTTGATGCAGAGATAAAAGGTCTTAAATTGGATGTAGACAGTTATGATTATCTATTGATTGACGACTATCACGGCTCAGACGTTGCCTATTATCTACGCAGAAGTGACAATTTACTGTTGTTGAGCTCAGCACGTTTTTCTCAATACAACGTATGGCGTCATGAAGAACTTGGGATCACGATGGACAGGGATATCACAACAATACCTAAACTGGGTAAGGTACTCTATATCAGTAACAACCCAGGACATGTAGCCGACATTCGGAAGCTTTTTAAGACATATAAAGAGATGGGTCACTATAAGAAAAAAGTAGGACGTAAAGATTACCAATATATTGTTGCAGAGTTAGAAAACTAAAAAACTGAGTTTATCAAACAGGGTTTTTAAGCCATAGTTGAGAACTGAGGAGAAGGGACTACTCCCAATCTCTCACCATGTTTTTGGATATTGGCAAATGCTTTTTGCGATCTGTTCTGACGATCTATATTCCCTCCAGTAGTACCAGCCATAAACGGTCTATCTCTTTGTCACTGAGAAAGAGACTTGAATGGTTTTCAAACAGTTCCATCAAACCCTCATGTCTGATGCTGAGTGTATGGGCGCAATTCGGATGTGCCGGGAGGTAAGAACGAATGACCGAGACCTCTTCTGTAATAGAGTCATCGCAGAAAAAGCAGTGCAGCTCTCTGTGCAGACGCCCTTCATGCTCAAGCAGTTTTACATACGACTCAACGGCAACACGTTTAGGATTCTGTTTAGCCCAGGCTTCAGCCGCTCTGTCTAAGAGTTCAAAGTAAAAATGACCGGTCTCTTCAGACTCTTTAAGATGTGGGTAGAAGAGGGTGACAAACTGCTGCCATATACGGAGTTTGTGGTGATCTGTCAGCCAAGGGTAGCCAAGGTGCACGACATCTCGAAGCTGTCCGATAGTCGACTTGACATTGGTGATGACCTCAAAATCGATCTTAAAGCCGAGATTGACCACGCCATGCCTTGCGCCATAGAAACGATAAAGTGTATCTAAGCCGCGATCCGATAAAATTGTAACAACAAGATCTTCGTCTCTGGCGCGATTGAGACTGATGATAAAGCCCTGCATTCCTGTTTCTTACCTACACATTCATAATATTTATTTCTTGTAATTATAGCTCCTAAATAGAAGTTTAACCTGATGGCCTGTATACTATTAGGAATTTTAGAATTTCTAAATATATCTAAGTTGCTTAAAAAATGCTTAAATTTAGAAAATTCGTAAAAATTTCTTATTAAGGAATCTTATATGATGGAACATCACGATCTCTTACGATCATTTAAAGACAACTGTGGTTTTGGACTGGTTGCGAACATTAAAAACCGCGCCTCACACAAAACACTGGAAGATGCTATTACAGCGCTCGAGCGTATGATGCACCGTGGAGCTGTTGCAGCCGACGGTAAAACAGGAGACGGCAGCGGTCTTCTTCTCTCTATGCCTACAACATTTATGCGTCACGCTGCAAAAGAGGCAGGGCATGAACTTCCTGATCAGTTTGCTATTGCAACGGTCTTTACAAAAGATAAAAAAGAGTTAGACATCTTAGAAGAGGTGTGTGTCTCTAACGATCTTAAAGTGGTCTACCGTCGTGATGTTCCGGTAGATACCAACGCTCTGGGTGACCAGGCCTTGGCTTCACTGCCTAACATAGTACAGGTCTTTATTACGGCTAACTCTATTATGGCAAACCAGCGTTTTGATGCGCTGCTTTATCTTTCACGTAAAGAGACAGAGCACAAACTGGTTGATGTAAGAGACTTTTACATTGCCTCTATGTCATCGAAGGTCCTCTCATATAAAGGTCTTGTTATGCCGACGCATATCAAAGAGTTTTATCAAGATTTCCAGGATGAGCGTTTCAAGATCTCTTTCTCACTTTTCCACCAGCGTTTCTCGACAAACACACTTCCTGAGTGGCGTTTGGCTCAGCCTTTCCGTGCCGTTGCGCATAATGGTGAGATCAACTCTGTTGAGGCAAACCGTTTTAACGTTGAAGTCAAATCTGAGTCGATCAAGTCTGAAGTCTTTACCGATGAAGAGATCGCACGTATATTGCCGATCCTTCAGCTTGGCTCTTCTGACTCTGCTTCGGGTGACAACTTCTTTGAGTTCCTTATTGCGAACGGTATGGACTTCTTTAAGGCGGCACGTGCCGTTATTCCTGCACCGTGGCAAAATGCACCGCACATGGATCCTGAACTTCGTGCTTTTTATGAGTACCAGTCAACGGTGTTCGAAGCATGGGACGGTCCGGCAGCATTCTCTCTGACTGATGGTCGTTACATCGGTTGTGTTCTTGACAGAAACGGTCTTCGTCCGTCTAAGTACATCATCACGCATGATGACAACCTTCTGATCGCTTCTGAGTATGGTGTTGTTGACATCCCTGATGAGCAGATCAAAGAGCGTGGACGTCTTCAGTCCGGTCAGATGATCGGTCTTGACCTCAAGTTCGGAAAAGTGCTTAAAGATGACGAGATCAACAACTATTTGAAATCATCTAACCCATATATGAAGTGGTTGAATGAGCGTATGGTCTACCTGCAAGAGCATGTTGAGAACCAGTACACAACAAACTGTGAGATCGATGAGAACCTTACTCACCGCCAACGTTTCTTTAATGTGACACATGAGATCGTAGAGCAGGTCATCGAGCCGATGATCACTGACGGTAAAGAGTCCGTCGGTTCTATGGGTGATGATACACCGCTTGCAGCATTCAGTACAAAACAGCGTAACTTCTCTGACTTCTTCAAGCAGAAGTTCGCACAGGTAACAAACCCGCCTATCGACCCTATCCGTGAAAAAGTGGTGATGAGTCTTAACACCGGTTTTGGTGAGATCCACAACATCCTTGATGAGATCCCTACACACGCACACCGCCTTAAAGCGATCTCCCCGATCATCACATACGAGAAGCTGGAAGTACTGAAATCTTACGGTGATGTGAACTCACCGCGTTATGAAGATTTCTATAAAAATGAGACATTCTCAGTTACGTATACAGCTGATCTGAAAAAGTCTTTAGATGCACTGGTTGACAAGATCGTTACTGCCGTTAAAGAAGATGGTGTTCGTATTGTCATCTTGAGTGACAAAGAGTTCTCAAAAGAGATGCGTACTATCCCGATGCTGCTGGCAGTGGGCCGTCTCAGCCGTGAACTGCTTGAGCGTAAGGTACGTCATCTTGTCTCTATTATTGCAGATACAAGTGAGGTTGTTGACTCTCATGGTGCAGCAACACTGCTCGGTTATGGTGCAAGCGCTGTTTTCCCCAGCCTTCTTTTTGCGTCGGCTGTTAACCGTGTAAACCAGTCTAAAAACCTTGATATCAGCTGTTCGGAAGCACTTAAAAACGTACACTCATCACTTAATGCAGGTCTGTTGAAGATCATGTCCAAGATGGGTATTGCAACGATCGCTTCTTACCGCAACTCAGGTCTGTTTGATGTTATGGGTCTTAGCCGTGAGATCGTTGCTGACTGTTTCAGTGATTCTCACGCACTCATTCCTGGTATCACGTATGAAGACATTGATGAACGTCTTGCAGACGCGCATCAAAAAGCTTTTTATGACCGTGGCTTCAGTACGATCTTCCCGCTTAACATCGGTGGTTTCTACAAGTTCTACAACGGTCAAGAGTATCATGACTTCGGTCCGGATACCATTCATGCTATCCACGCCATCAGCAAGTCGGGTGATGAGAAAGATTACATCAAACTTCGTGAGATCATCAACAAGCGCGGTCTAAAGTTCGTTCGTGACTTCTTGGAGTTCAAATCAGACAGAAAGGCGATCGATATCTCTGAGGTCGAGCCTAAAGAGACGATCTTCAAGCGTTTCGCATCCGCTGCGATGAGTCTTGGTTCTATCTCTCCGGAGGCACACGAAGCGATCGCTGTTGCAATGAACACGATCGGCGGTATGTCTAACTCGGGTGAGGGTGGTGAAGATGTTGCCCGTTTCGGCACAGACAAACTCTCTAAGATCAAGCAGGTCGCATCAGGCCGTTTCGGTGTGACACCTGCGTACCTGCGCTCTGCAGAAGAGATCCAGATCAAAGTCGCTCAAGGTGCCAAGCCGGGTGAGGGTGGACAGCTTCCGGGCCACAAAGTAACGGGTCTTATCGCACGTCTTCGTCATACGGTTCCAGGTGTGACACTGATCTCGCCTCCGCCGCACCATGATATCTACTCGATCGAAGATCTTGCACAGCTTATCTTCGATCTTAAACAGGTCAACCCTAAAGCGAGGATCGCTGTTAAACTTGTTTCGACTGCCGGTGTCGGTACGATCGCTGCCGGTGTTGCAAAAGCATACGCTGACAAGATCATCATCTCCGGTGGTGACGGTGGTACTGGTGCTGCTCCGCTTACGTCTATCAAGTTTGCGGGTAACCCTTGGGAACTTGGTCTGACAGAGGCGCATAATGCACTTAAGGCAAACAGCCTTCGTGGTCTTGTTGAAGTTCAGACAGACGGTGGTCTTAAGTCTGGTCTGGATGTTGTAAAAGCTGCGCTACTAGGTGCTGAGTCTTATGCATTTGGTACGGGTGTCCTTAGTATTGTCGGTTGTAAGATGCTCCGTATCTGTCACTTGAACAAATGTTCGGTGGGTATTGCAACACAAAACGAAAGACTGCGTAAAGAGCACTTTACAGGTAATGTTGAGCAGATCATCAACTACTTTACTTTCTTGGCTGAAGATGTCCGTTCTATCATGGCGGAACTCGGTTTCAAGACGATGGAAGAGATGATCGGACGTTCTGATGTGCTTAAGGTCGTTGATGATGCCTTTGCTCAGAAGTTTGACTTCTCTGCAGTGCTTCACCAGGAAGAGGGTGTAAACACTTGTCAATCGGAGTTCAATGAGCCGTTTGACGACAACGCCTTTGAGATCGATGTTCTTGAAGAGACAATGTCTGCGATCAAACATCCAGACCAGCCTATTCGTATAGAGCGTGAGATCACAAACCTTCACCGTAGTTTCGGTGCACGTATTTCCGGTGAGATCGCACAGTATTATGGTGACAAAGGTCTTAAAGAGGACACGATCAAGATCAACCTTACCGGTATCGCTGGACAGGCGCTCGGTGCTTTCTTGATCGAAGGTGTCTCGCTTCATTTAGACGGTGTGGCGAATGACTACATCGGTAAAGGGATGAGCGGCGGTAAGATCATCATCAATCCTGCCCACAAGGGCGAAGAGTATTCATCAGGCGGTAACACATGTCTTTACGGTGCAACAGGCGGTAAACTCTTTATCTCCGGTTCAGTCGGTGAGCGTTTTGCTGTACGTAACTCAGGTGCCTTGGCCATAGTCGAAGGTACCGGTGACAACGCGTGTGAGTATATGACAGGCGGTATTGTTGCTATTCTTGGTAAAACAGGCGGTAACTTCGGTGCAGGTATGACAGGCGGTATCGCGTTTGTTTACGACTCTGAGCATGACTTTGTTGAAAACGTCAACCGTGAGCTTGTTGAAGCGATCCGTATTGACACAGATGATGGTGATGAGGCGAGACACTACCTTAAACGTCTACTGAAAGAGTATGTCGCTGCAACAGGAAGTCCAAAAGCACAAGAGATCTTAGACGCATTTAGAGTCGAGATCAGAAACTTCTGGTTGGTGCGTCCGAAAAACCTTAAAAAATTACCGTTAAATCAAGAGAAAGGGGATTAAGATGAGAAATTTCCTACAAGTAAGCCGAATCGATCCGACTAAACGTTTAGTTGTTGAGCGTACCAAAGACTTTGGAGAGATCTATGAGGTCTTCCAAAAAGAGGATGCAGCACTTCAGGGTGAACGCTGTATTCAGTGTGGTGATCCTTTTTGTCTGAACAAGTGTCCGCTTCACAACTACATCCCGCAGTGGTTGAAGTCGGTTGCAGAGAAAGACCTTGAATTCGCTTTCAACCTCTCTAATGAGCCTTCTCCGTTCCCGGAAGTCATGGGGCGCGTATGTCCTCATGACCGTCTGTGCGAAGGTGACTGTACACTCAACGACGGACATGGTGCTATTACGATCGGCTCTATTGAGACCTTTATCAATGAAGAGGGCTTTAAGGCCGGTCTTACCCCTAAGTTCCCTGGTGTCATAACTGACAAAAAGGTAGCGATCATCGGCTCAGGTCCTGCAGGTCTCTCTGCGGCGACGTACTTGTTACGTGCAGGTATCGCGGTAACAGTCTATGAGAGAGATGACCGTGCCGGTGGTCTTTTGACCTATGGTATCCCTAACTTTAAACTTGACAAAAAAGTGATCGAGCGCCGTGTAAAGATCTTGCAAGACGCGGGTATGGAGCTTGTACTCAACTGTGAGGTCGGTAAAGACATCACTTTTGATGAGATGGCAGACAGACATGACGCTATCTTTATCGGTGTGGGTGCGACAAAAGCCAAAGGCGCACGTCTTGCCGGCGAAAAAGCCGACAATGTCTACATGTCTATGCAGTACCTTACCGCTATCCAGCGTAAGAACTTCGGCCTTAAGTATGACAAACAGTTTGACTTTAAAGATCAGGACGTTGTGGTCATCGGTGGTGGCGATACCGCAATGGACTGTGTCCGTACTGCTAAACGTGAGGGTGCAAAGTCTGTGACCTGCCTCTACCGTCGTGATGCGCAGAACATGCCGGGTTCAAGAAAAGAGTATAAAAATGCGATGGAAGAGGGTGTTGACTTTACCTTCTACGCGTCGCCTAAAGAGATCGTTCTCGGTGAAGACGAGAGAGCTGTCAGTGTCGAGATGATCAAGACAGTACTTGGTGCGAAAGATGAGAGCGGTCGTCAGCGTATGGAAGAGGTTAACGGCAGTGAGTTTAAGGTCAAGGCTGATGTTGTAGTCATGGCCCTTGGTTTTGACCCTGAAGTACCTTCGTTCCTGGCTGAGAACGGTATTGAGACCAATGAGTGGGGCGGTGTTGTCGTCAATGATGATTATGAGACAACGACGCCTGGTATCTATGCCGGCGGTGACTGTTTCCGCGGTGCGGACCTTGTTGTAACAGCGGCACTTGACGGTCGTGAAGCAGCACGAAAAATGATAAAGTCCCTGCTTAAATAGGGATGCAAACATTTATTGGGGCCTGTTTTGATGCGGCCTTGGAGGTTGAATCCCTTATCCGTTCAACACAACACAGTTACGGCTGTGAACCTCAGACAAAAGGTGCCGGGGGCGATGTCAGCATCGGTTATGATCTTCTTGCTGAAGATTGCTTTGTCAAACACCTCTCACCCTTTGGCCGGATCCTCTCTGAAGAGAGTGGTTATATCGGTGAAGGCGACGATCTTATCATCATTGATCCCATTGACGGCAGTGATAACCTAAAATCAAAATTTCCTTATTATGGTGCTTCTATCGCTCTGAAACGAGATGACAAAACAGTGGCGGCAATGGTCTGTAATTTTGCGAACGGTGACTGCTTTGTTCGAGTAAACGGCGAACACTATCGCCGCTCTCTTTTTAGAGAAGAGGAGCGTGAAGATGTGGGTATTAACCGGCATGCAAAAGTTGGTCTGTTTGAAAAAGCAGGACTTCACCTTGACGCAGCAGGTACGCTGATAGAGAGTGGACTTAAGTTCCGTTCTCCGGGGGCTGTTGCACTCTCTCTGTCGTATGCCCATGCAGCAAAGTACATGATCTTTCTGGGCAGTATGCGCCCCTATGATATTGAAGCGGGGCTCTATCTGTGTGAAGATCTGTATACCTATAAGAGTGAAGATGTCATCATCGTATCGCATAATAAGGATGTCTTCGCTAAAATACTAACAATTTTTAATTTAACGGACAGCAGTGCCTAAGTGGTAATGTTTGTACTTTTTTCAAGGCTAGCATATGAATCTTTTTGACCTTTTCAGCAGTTCTAACTCATCAAAACAGCAGGCATCTAAAAGCGAAGCACCGTCACACTGGATAAAATGTAAGTCATGTCAATCGTTGATGTACTACAAAGAGGTCGAGAACCAAAACCATGTCTGTCCAAAGTGCGGATACCACCTCCGTCTGGGTGTTGATGCCCGTATTAATCTTTTAGCCGATGAAAATACCTTTGAAGAGTTCGATGCAAACCTGAAACCGGTCGACCCGCTTAAGTTCGTTGATAAAAAATCGTATGCCAAGCGTGTAGAAGAGGGTGTTAGAAAGACAGGCCGCCACTCTTCAGTGGTGAGCGGTGAATGTGAGATCAACGGCATCGGGACACAGGTCGTTGTCTTTGATTTTGGTTTTATGGGCGGTTCCCTCGGCTCTGTTGAAGGTGAGAAGATCGTTCGTGCCATCAACCGCGCGATGGAGAAGCGTCAAGGTCTTATCATCGTCTCTGCTTCCGGCGGTGCACGTATGCAAGAGTCGACCTTCTCGCTGCTTCAGATGTCTAAGACATCGGCGGCTCTGGCAAAACTTGCCGAAGCGAAACTGCCGTACATCTCTCTATTGACTGACCCTACTATGGGTGGTGTCAGTGCCTCTTTTGCAACGTTAGGGGATATCATTATCGCT
Organism: Campylobacterota bacterium; assembly: GCA_039714575.1. Classification (GTDB taxonomy): domain Bacteria; phylum Campylobacterota; class Campylobacteria; order Campylobacterales; family Sulfurimonadaceae; genus Sulfonitrofixus. The sequence goes on from JBDLJE010000003.1 coordinate 34,023, forward strand.
GAACCGGGTGCCTTGATCGGTTTTGCGGGTCAACGTGTTATCAAACAGACGATCGGTTCAGATCTTCCGGACGGTTTCCAGAGAGCTGAGTTCTTATTGGAAAAAGGTTCTATCGATATGGTGGTAAACCGTAACGAGATGAAAGACACGCTCGCCAATCTACTTAAGATGATGTTAGGCAGATAAGCCTTTCATCCCTAAACAACTTCAACAATGCAACTTTACGCACTCTGTGACCAGACAACGCTTGACAAAAAAAACATCTCTTTAGAGACATTTGTTGAACTCTGCACTAAACACAATGCACAGATCATCCAATACCGCAACAAAAGCCAAGACTTCGACTTTATTACTGCACAGCTTGTTAAATTGCGGCAGCTTTGGGGTAAGACACTTATCATCAATGACGCCTTTTTACTGCACCCTTTTTGTGATGGCGTCCATCTGGGGCAAGACGATCTTTTAAAGGTCGATAGAAATCCCTATTTTGCTATAGAGAAGATCCGTAACATTGTCGGTAGTAAAAAGATGATAGGGATATCAACCCATAATCAAGAAGAGATCGAGATGGCAAATCTGCTGGATCTTGACTACATAGGTTTAGGCGCTTACAGAGCCACAAACACCAAAGAGGATGCTGCACCCTTGAAAGATCAGTTAGATGACCTTGCAGCACTCTCTAGGCATCCTGTAGCAGCTATCGGCGGTGTCCGTTTTGACGATACCTTTGAAAATGTCGTTTATCATGTGATCAGCAGTGCACTGTATGAGGAGCTTTAATTGAAAGTCGATATTGTATCTATTGCCAAAAAAGAGCGTTCTTTATACGATCCGCTGAATAAAGAGCTGACGAAGATGTCATCGCGCTTCGCCAAAATTAACGATATTGAACTTTTTACAAAAGATGTTACTAAAGCACACACGGTCGGATCAGAGGCCGCACAGAGCGCATATACCAAGATATTGGAACCACATTTAGACGGCGCATTCACCATTGCATTGCATCCTGATGGAAAAATAATCAATTCCCACGAGTTTAGTAAGCTATTAGCTGATAAAATGGCGGTTAAATTTTTTATCGGTGGTGCTTACGGTTTTGAAGAGCCGTTTTTGAAACGCTGTGATAAAGTGATCTCCCTTGGAGAGATCACCATGAGCCATAAGATCGCCAAGGTGGTTTTACTGGAGCAGATCTATCGCGGCTTTTCAATACTGAGCAACCACCCGTATCATAAATAGGACGTTAAATGCGTAATAGTGAACTAGAATTCTTTGTTGAGATGTTAGACTCTCGTAAAGTACAGATCCAAAAGAACATCGCCGGTGTTGAAAAAGAGCTGCAGGAGCTAAACTCTCTTGAGCTGAACGACGAAGGCGATCATGCTTCAGTCAGTAACGACAACCTGCGCGAAGTCGCTGTTGGTCAACAGCAAGAGTTGGAGTTGATCGAGATTGAAGTTGCTTTGGGTAAAATAAAAGACAAACAATTCGGCGTCTGCGAGATGTGTGAAGAAGAGATCTCTATTCAACGTCTAAAAGTGAAGCCACATGCAAAATACTGCATCGACTGCCGGGAGATCGTTGAAAAACAACAGTAACAAGGATACGTAATGTATATTAAACGCTACTCAATAGCTGCCTTTATCTTAATGGCTTTGGTCGGCTCATATTTTTATATCTCTTTTCCAAACGAGAAGCTTGCTGTAGCTGTTGTCGGGATCAACCTTCCGGCATTGCCTCTGGCTGTCTGGATCGTGCTTGCTATGGTGGTACTGTACCTAAGCACAGTAGCGCATATGATGTATTACTCTATTGTCGGTTCATTCAAACTTCGTAAGTTCCGTAAAGACTCTGAAACATTTGTCGACTCGGTTAGCGATGCACTTCTTGGCCGGATCGAACGTCATCACAGTTATAAAACTGAACGTTACGGTGTCTTTGCCAAAGTCGTTGATGCTGCCCGTCTTGATGTTCTTAAAGAGATCCCTGCAACAGGTGACGAAAAGCTGGACCAGACAATCGCGTTACTGAACAAGATCAAAAACGGTGAACATGTCGATCTCAAAAGGTATCGACTTTCACAGAAGAACCCTCTGGTACAGCAAAATGACCTGAATGCCTATAATGCAGGCGTGGTCTCAGAAGAGCAGATCTTGAACGACGCTGACAAGTACTCTCAAGATCTTGTTGCATTAGCATTTACAAATTACGCTAAGACAGCACCGCTTAACCTGATAGAAAAATATAAAGCATTTTTGACCAAGACCGTACTTTTTAATATTGTTGCCCGTGTCAATGCCGATGAAAATATTTTAGATATCTCAACGGAGCATCTGATCTCTCTCTTCGGTGAAGTCGAGTTGAAAGAGGAAGGGTACATTAACCTTTCGGCAACGCTCTCAAACAACATGCTTCCCGATGAGCGGATCAAACTCTTTAAACAGCTCTCTGATGAGAACGACATTGCAACAGCAGCCTATATCTATACACTTTTTGATCTTGAGATGATAGCACCTGCTGAAGATATCTTAGAGAACTCTCAACCGGATGAGTTTATCTACTTTAAAGCGTATAAGGCACTTAAAGATTGTCATAAAAACTTTGCCATCGATCTGTTTATCCCCCACAAAATCTACAAGTAAACTAAAAGTTCCAGCTTCGGCGCAATTTGCACCGGAGTTCACCTCTCAACGTACTTAATGTACGCCTTCGGGTTCACATCCGGCACAACTTACACCAAACCTGGAACTTTTTGCGACACAAGAACTTTTTGCGATGAGCTTCGCCATCTTTTCCTATTTCCTATTTCCTATCGTGTAGTGATATTTTGCTATAATTTCACAATTAATTTTTTAGGCACACTATGACTGACAAGATCTCTTTTGACAAACCGCTTTATGTATTGGCACCGCTTGCGGGCTTTACGGACCTGCCGTTTCGCAGTGTTGTAAAGAAGTTTGGTGCTGATCTTACGGTGAGTGAGATGGTCAGCTCAAATGCCTTGGCGCATGGTTCGCAAAAGACTTTTAAGATGCTGGAGAAGTCTCTGCTTGAAGATCCTTACTCTGTACAGATCTCGGCTTCTGACCCGGAGATCGCAAGACGTGCGATCGAGGTACTCAACGAGCAAGAGGGCATAGATGTGATAGATCTCAACTGCGGTTGTCCTGTTCCCAAGGTATTCGGTCACGGCTCGGGTTCTGCGCTGCTTGATGACCTGCCGCGGCTGACAGAGATATTGCGTACTATCAAAGCCACTTCCAACAAGTCAATGACAACAGCAAAGATCCGTCTGGGTGTCACCGAAAAAAATCATATTCAAATAGCCCAAGAGATAGAGGCGACCGGTGTTGACTTTATAGCCGTCCATGGACGTACCAGAGCAGGGAAGTTCAAAGCACCTGTCGATTACGACGCCATTGCCGAGATCAAAGAGGCTGTCTCTATTCCGGTCATTGCCAATGGCGACATCGACAGTTTTGAGAAAGCGCAGTGGGTGCTTGAGCATACCAAAGCCGACGGAGTGATGATAGGCCGCGGTGCTGTCGGTGCGCCTTGGATCTTCCATCAGTTAAAGACAGGCTCTTCTGATATCTCTTTATCCCTCAAACATGAGATCATTATGGAACACTATGACAAGATGGTTGATTTTTACGGTCCGCACGGTGTAGCGATGTTCAGAAAACATACGCATACGTATTCTAAAGGGTATGAAGGGGCTTCCGTTATGCGAGACAAGGTCAACCACATCAGTGATGTACTTGAATACCGTAAAGTGTTAGATGACTTTTTTGGTACTGCTGCGGTCGCCAACAGGTAGACTATAAGAGGTAGAAAATCCTCGATCCAAAAAAATAGGTATCAAATTTTTCTGTTAATTGTTAGTTGTTGTTTTTAGCATACAATGAAGCATACAAGCAATTAAAAGGAGAAAACAATGAGGCACTTTTACTTAAACAGAGAAAAAATAACAGCCGCTTTTTCAGCGCACCAAATTACGGAAAAAGAGAAAGAAGAGTTGTTGGTAAAGATCCGTACTTTTGAAAAGGTTAATAAAATCACCCATAGTAAGACTGCTAAAGCAAGTTAAGGGTACCTGCCTATACTGTTCATTGTGGAGGTTGTCTACAATCTACTAACTTATTTCAGAAAAACAATAAACTTGCCCAATATCAATTTGAGTGAATAATCTGTAAGTTATAATCACAAAAATTTATGATGGATTATTAATGTTCACACCTGAAAAACCTCAAAACTACTTTTTCTCTCAAGTCCACCAGCCTTTTTTCTTCTCCGGCATAGTCTTTGCTGTTGTTGTGATGCTGATGTTTATGCTCTCTTATAAGGGGATCTTGCCGATGCAGGTCGACAGTGGCAGTTTCCACAGTTACTCGCTTATCTACATTGTCTTTACACAGTTCTTCACAGGCTTTATCTTTACGACATTCCCCCGCTTTTGTCAGTCAGAAGCGATAGAGAAAAGCTACTATCTGCGGACATGGGCGCTGCATCAGTTAGGTGCAGTGCTCTTTCTTGCAGGTGCTGTTTTGTCGGTTGAACTGCTCTATATCGGTATCTCTGTCTTGCTGGTCGCTAACACTGTCATCGTTTATAAACTCGGACAGATCTACGTTAATGCTCCTGAAGCCATGCGACATGATCCAAAATGGATACTGGTCGGTTTCTCTATGGGTCTTTTCGCCCATCTCCTTTACTTCCTGGTCTTTGCATGGGTTGATAACAGTGCTGTAGCGATTGCCGTCAACCTCTATCTTATCTATGTTACGTTTGCGGTTGGACAGCGTATGGTGCCATTTTTCAGCCACAGCTTCGCCGACAAAAACGAGCGGTTTGCACCGACTGTCTTTGCAGGGTTTGTATTAAAGACTATTGCGGTCAATTTTGGATTGGACATTATGGAGATCACTGTTGATATCGCCTTAGGACTTTACATTGCATTAGAAGTCAGACGTTGGGCACTGCCATGGCAAGGATCTCCTGCCATCTTGAAGATACTTCATGTCTCACTCTATTGGCTAATAGCTTCACTTCTGTTCGGTGGGCTTATTCGTCTGGTAGAAACAGTCACAGAGATGAATTTCATGCAGATGGATGTTCATATGTTGGCCTTGGGCTTTGTGACAACGATGTTGATAGGTTTTGGAACACGTGTCACTTTAGGCCACTCTGGGCAGCCGCCTCATGCCGATGCCACAACGTTGAAGGTGTTCTATCTTTTACAGGTCGTAGTCGTTGGACGTGTTCTGTTCTCTTTGATAATGGGGTTTGACGCAGGACTGTTCTGGATGTTCGATCTTTCGATCACACTTTGGCTGCTGCTGTTTATCTTTTGGGGAGTCCGGTTTGGACCGGTCTTGGCCGTAGGCAAAAAAATATAAGAGCTAAGAGGCGGTTATATTAATCGCAGGCGGGGATGTTACCGCTGTCGCTTGCGAACTCGACAAGAAAATCTTTAAGGTGTCTGGCTTTTTTAGGATAGTATTTGCCCTCGAAATACTCCATGGAGTCCTTAGCCGTTTTTGTTGAGCGGTGAACGGTAGCAAGTGCTGCACCTTTGTTGTCCAGCAAGTCTGTCCACTCGTCCTGGGTCTTGGAGGTAGAGAGTTCATCTCCCATACTATGGCAAGGACGACAATCCGCTTTATAGTACTTCCGCCCTTTATAAACAGCAGCATCCAGTGCTGATCCAAGCAGTATAGTTACCCCTAAAAACAGATATATTTGTTTACGCATGTCTAGCCTTTTTAAAAATAATTATTAACAAAATATCAAGATTTGTTATAGATGGAGGTATCATAACATGAAAAAAAGGTAATGCCAGTGAATTAAGGTAATTTCTTTAAAGCAGTGATAATCGTGTGATGTAATATCATCTGCTTTATTCATCAGGGAGAAGAAAGAGTCTCTAATAGGTTAGACTCTGTCTATTCATGCTGCAGTGTACTATGACACCGGTTCTTGCCGTTTCCTTTTGCTATGTAGAGGTTTTTGTCCGCATCTCTGTAAAGGTCTTCGACTGTGTAATCCAGGCTGGGATGGACGGTAGTAATACCGATACTTGTCGTGATCGAGTCAGAGACTGATGAGTATTGATGTTCGATCTTCAGCTCCTCAACTATTTTGCAGATAGACTCTATATGCTGATGCGTTGCATGGGGGTCGTCTGAGAGTGTAATACCGGCAAATTCATCACCGCCAAGTCTAAAAACAAAGTCATCATCACGCTGTATCTGGTGTTTAACGACACCGGCCACCTCTGCCAACGCTTTATCTCCTGCCTGGTGGCCATAGTTATCGTTATATGGTTTAAAATAGTCTACATCGATGATGAAAAAAGTGACATAGAGATGCTTGCGCTTTGCAATAGAGAGCAGTTTCGGTGCCAGTTCATTGAAGTGTCTTCGGTTGTAAAGTGTCGTGAGTTCATCTGTAACGGAAAGCTCTTTGAGCTGTCTCATATGTTCCTTCTCGCTTGCTCTGACCTCGCAGAGTTTATCATCGGACTTCTCAAGTGCAAACTCATTCACGTACATAATATAGGTCAAGATGACCGAGGAGAAAAAGAGACGCAGAAAGTCAGTGTTCTGCCACTGTCCATCGGCCCAAACACCTATTGCATTGTAGGCCATGTAGTAGATAAAGAGATAAAAGAGAATTGAAAAATAGAGCCCGACACGTCTGCCATTGACCAAAATAGCAAAGATCGGTAGAAAGATCGTCCATATCATTCCAAAGTGGTCACCGCCGTTGGTATAGATAAAGAGTAAAAAAAACAGTGCAAGGTTTGCTGTGGCTATCTTGGCGGCTATATTGATGTTTTTATAGATACGAAGGTAAATAAGGGTGAAAAAAGAGACAGAGGCCGCCGTGGCGTCAAGTGCCGCGACGATGTAGTGCTGAACAAAGAAATTATAAAAAGTAAAAAATACAAATGTAAATACCGTCAACAGCAAAATGGCATTAACTAGGATAACTCTTCTGTAAGCGTTGTTATCATTAAATTCCATATCCGAAGTAACTATTTTGTGCCATATATCTTTAAACATACTCAATTCTATCATAGAGGTGTCCATAAAAGTTTAAATTTTTGGATTAAGTAGGTTGACCCCGTTTAGAAGTCTTGATCAGCTTTTTCCTTAAGTCTGTAAAGTGTATGCCAAACACTACCCCCCTTCAAAGCCACTATCGGGTATAATCGCGCGCAAATAGACGTAAGGGCGGGAATGCTGGAGATCATCGAACTTCTTTTTCTTGGTGCCGCAGTGGGAACACTGTCGGGCTTTTTCGGTATCGGCGGGGGCACTATTTTAGTGCCTGCACTGCTTATGATGGGGTATGACATGAAAGTGGCTATCGGCATCTCCATCATCCAGATGGTCTTTAGTTCTATTTATGGCTCGTATTTGAACCTTAAAAAAGGGACACTTGACATTAAAATGGTCGGCACGATCGGTGCGGGCGGTTTTGTCGGTGCGCTTCTCAGCCCCTATATCATTCAGACGCTTTCAGCGACGACCTTAGAGTGGATCTTCCTCTCTTTTGTTCTTTTCGCGCTGACTAGAATGTTCATTAAGACAAAAGAGCATGCAAACGGACGCAGCGTTCACCCGGTTATCCTCTTTGTGATCGGTGTTGTACTGGGCGCCTTCGCCATCTCTATCGGTGTCGGCGGCTCTATCTTACTGGTTCCGATACTGGTCGGCTTTTTACATGTTCCGCTGAAAAACGCGGTCTCTGCAGGGCTCTTTTTTGTCGTCTTCTCTTCACTCTCAGGTGTTATCGGGTTAAGCTATACAGGTAGCATTGATTATGAGAGCGGTATTATCATCGGGTTTGCTTCCCTTGTCGGTGTTGCCGGAGGAGTCTGGTTGAAACACAGAGCTAAAGATGCTCATCACAAACTGGCATTGATACTTTTTTATGTCGGTGTCGCACTATATTTACTTTACAGATTGGTAGGTCAAAATGGATAAGATCAAGATCACAGGCGCGCGTGAAAACAACTTAAAAAATATCTCGTTAGAGGTTCCGAAAAACAAGCTGGTCGTCTGCACCGGCCTGAGCGGCAGCGGCAAGTCAACACTGGCATTCGGCACGTTGTATGCCGAGGGACAGCGCCGTTACCTTGAGAGTCTTTCAAGCTATGCACGCCAGTTCCTTGACCGTATCGGTCAGCCCGATGTCGACAAGATCGAAGGGTTGACGCCTGCTATCGCGATCGACCAGAAGACCACCTCTAAAAACCCGCGTTCAACCGTAGGAACGATTACCGAGATATACGACTATCTACGTCTTCTTTATGCGCGCATCGGGGTACAGCACTGCCACCAGTGCGGCAAAGAGATCTCTCAGATGTCGGCGTCCGACATCATCGATCAGGTTAAAAAACTCCCTGTGGGTGCGAAGATCGTTATCTTGGCACCGCTGATCCGCGAGAAGAAGGGGACTTTTCATGATCTTTTTGAGTCACTGCGTCACAAAGGGTATGTCCGCGCGATGATCAATGGGGTGATGACCCGTCTGGATGAAGAGATCGAACTCTCCAAGACCAAAAAACACACCATCAAAGTGGTGATCGACCGTATCGTCATTAAAGAGGACAACCAGGAGCGTATTGCCCAGGATGTCGAGAAGGCGCTCAAAGAGAGTTACGGCGAGGTCGAGTTGGAGTTTCTCAACAATGAGGAGATGGGCTATAGAGAGCGTATTATCCACTACTCGGAGCACAACGCCTGTTTTGATTGTAAGCTCAGCTTTGAGCCGCTTGAGCCGCTGACATTCTCGTTTAACTCGCCGAAGGGCGCCTGTCCGGAGTGTGACGGTCTGGGTCTGCGTTACGCCCTTGACCAGGAGAAGATCGTTGATGCTGACCTGCCTATCGAGAAGGGTGGGGTGAAGATCATCTACGGTTTCAACAAAGGCTACTACTTCACTTTTCTGAAAGGGATGTGTGCCCACAACAAGATCGACATCACCGTACCGTTCGGCGAGCTGGAAGAGCATGAGAAAAAAGCTATCCTTCACGGCGGTATTGATGAGATCGAGTTTGAGTGGAAGAGCCACCCTATCAAACGTGTGTGGCCGGGTATTATCCGTATCGCTTACGATATGTTCAAAGATGAGAAAGAGCTGCAGGACTACATGAGCGAGAAGACCTGCAGTGTCTGTAACGGGAACCGTCTGCGCCGTGAATCACTGGCGGTCGATGTCGCCGGTAAAAAGATCTTTGAGGTCATTGAACTGCCTATCGAGAAGAGTTACAAATGGTTTGAAGAGGAGAAGAACTTTGACTTTTTGAGTGACCAGGACCAGATGATCGCGATGCCGATCCTCAATGAGATCCGTGAACGTCTCTACTTTTTATATGACGTAGGTCTGGGCTACATCACTCTTGATCGTGACGCACGCTCTATCAGCGGAGGAGAGGCGCAGCGTATTCGTATCGCTTCGCAGATCGGTTCGGGTCTGACAGGGGTGATGTATGTTCTTGACGAGCCGAGTATCGGTCTGCATGAACGCGACACACTGAAGCTCATTAGAACGCTTCGTTCTCTTCAAGAGAAGGGCAACTCCGTCATCGTCGTTGAACACGATAAAGAGACCATAGACAATGCCGACTACATCATCGACATCGGCCCGGGTGCCGGTAAGTTAGGCGGCGAAGTCGTCTTTGCCGGAACACGCAAACAGCTTGAAAAAGCGAAGACTATTACAGCTGATTACCTCTCCGGCCGCAAGATGATCGAGTACTTTCACCGACGTCCGCAAGAGAACTGGCTTGAGATCAAAAATGTAAATGTAAACAACATTGTAGACCTGTCAACACGTCTTCCTCTGCAGAACTTTGTCTGTGTAACGGGTGTCAGCGGCAGCGGTAAAAGTTCACTTATCTTGCAGACGCTTCTGCCGACGGCACGTGAGCTTCTTAACCATGCCCGTAAGGTCAACAAGGTGGCAGGTGTTGAGATCAACGGTCTCGAGCAGCTGGACAAGGTCATTTATCTTGACCAGAGCCCGATTGGCCGTACACCGCGTTCCAACCCGGCAACCTACACGGGTGTCATGGATGAGATCCGTAACCTCTTTGCCAAGACAAAAGAGTCGAACATTCGCGGGTACACTACGTCACGCTATAGCTTTAATGTCAAAGGCGGGCGTTGTGAGAAGTGTCAAGGCGAGGGTGAGATCAAGATCGAGATGCACTTCCTGCCGGACGTTCAGGTCAAGTGTGATGCCTGTCATGGAACGCGTTATAATGCCCAGACTTTGGAGATCCTGTACAAAGGCAAAAGCATCTCTGATGTCTTGGCCATGAGCGTTGAAGAGGCCTTTGCCTTCTTCGAACCGATCCCCAAGATCCATATCAAACTCAAGACACTTGTTGATGTCGGACTGGGTTATATCTCACTGGGACAAAATGCCGTTACGCTCTCAGGTGGTGAAGCGCAGCGTATTAAACTCGGAAAAGAGCTCAGCCGAAAAGATACGGGTAGAACACTCTACATTCTGGACGAGCCGACAACAGGACTGCACTTTGCCGATGTTGACCGTCTGACAGATGTGTTGCATCACTTTGTCGAACTTGGTAACTCTGTTTTGGTCATCGAACACAACCTTGACATGATCAAAAATGCCGACTATGTCATCGACATGGGTCCAGAGGGCGGTTCAGGCGGTGGTGACATCATCGATGAAGGTTCTCCGGAGTCGATGGCTGTGACTTACAAAAAGAGCGGCTCATATACAGGTGAGTATCTTGCAAAAGAGTTGGCTCTGCACAAAAAATAGGTAAAGGTTGGTTCTTGATCTCATTTGCTATCTCTGATGTTGTCCGTATTGCCGCACAGAGTGATTTTAATGAGGGGATGGACTATTACCGCCAATCACGAAGCATTGTTAAATCTTTCGAGACGGTCGCTGAAGGGCACATGGTCGTTACCGCCTTTACCAAAGGCAGTGCCAACTATGTCCAGTCCATCAGTGTCAGGGTAGACGGTAACAGCGTGAGTCTAAGCGGACGCTGTTCGTGTGAGAGTGCCCAAGACTGTAAACACGTAGTCTCTGCTGCACTGACCTTTATAGACCAAAACAGCACAGCGCCAAGCAGAACAACAGAGAAAAAAAGTGACGCCCAAAAGTGGCTGGAACGTTTGGAAAAGTCACTTACGCCCGAAGCCGTTAAAAAATCCATTCTTATCTACCGCATCAGCCCCTCGCCGACCAAAGGCAAGCTGCAGCTGGTCTTCTACCGAGCCCGTCTGCTCAAAGAGGGCGGTTACGGCAAGCAGAAGCGTATTGAGTTCCATCAACTGCGTTCAAGCTTTATGCAGCGTGACTTTCTGACGGACAGTGACAGAGACATCCTGGAGCTGTTCGGTGCTTTAGAGTCCAAAGTGGAACGCAATGCACACATAGAGGGTGAACTTGGCGGTCTGCTTTTGGAGAAGATGGTACGAAGCGGCAACTGTTACTGGCACGGCAACCGCAACCGTGCTCTGCAGTGGGGTGAGACACTCTCAGCATCCTTGCTCTACAAAGAGGAGGGCAAAGGTCAGTTTCGTCTCTCTTTCGATTTGAACAAGCACTGTGAACCTCTTGTCACAACACCTTTCTCTTATGTCGATACCAAAAACCATGTAGTCGGTCATCTGAGAGTAGACGGTATTGAACCGCAACAGCTCGGTCTGTTGTTGCAGGCACCGCTTTTGACACAAGAGGAGTTAGAGACATTTTCTATCAAAGCTATTCAGACCCTGCCTTCATTGCCTCTGCCTGACACCTTGGATGTGAAAGAGTTGAAAGTAGAACCAAAAGCCAAAATAAAACTGTTTGCAGCGGATGCTCAACACCAACTGAAACTTGGTTTTCTTTATGACGAATATGAGTTGAACGGCTGCAGTTCTCAGAAGAGTAAAATAGTCAAAGAGGATGATGAGTATCTGAAGATCATTCGTGATATTGGCTTTGAAAAAAGTGCTAAAGAGCAGCTGGAGTCGGCAGGATTTTTGGCTGACGGATCATGCACTTTCAGAGCGGATGGAGACAGTGATAACACCATAGATACCTGGCGGCGATTTATACAGGTTCACCTTCCTGTTTTAGAAGAGAACGGCTATGAGGTCGAGGTCGAAAAAAGCTTCCTTTTTCGCTTTGAAAAGGGCGGTGAGATCACCCTGAATGTTGAGCAGAAAAAGAGCTGGTTTGATGTAGGGATGGAGGTCGATTTTGAAGGTTCCAAACTCAACATCCTGTCTCTTGTCAGTTCACTGCTGGAACAGAACGTTGACATTGAAAACCTGCCTGAAACGATCTCTATTGAGGTCGAAGAGAACCATTTCATCACATTAGACTCTGTACAGTTCAGACCTATACTCAAGACTTTGGTGGCACTCTACAAAGGGGAGCGGGTAGAGCAGCTGCATATTGATCAATATGCAGCGCATCTGCTCCCTAAAGCAGGGAATTCTGTAAAAATATCTGGAAGTGGACAAAAAGCGATAAAAAGGCTTAGAAAAGAGCTTGAAAGCTTTGAGGGCATCGAAAAACTGGAGCAGGCACAAGGTCTGAAAGCAACACTTCGCGGGTACCAGCAAGAGGGGCTGAACTGGCTCGGCTTTTTAGAGCGTTTCGGTTTTGGCGGTATTCTGGCAGATGATATGGGGCTGGGAAAGACTTTGCAGTCCCTTGCCTTTTTACAGCGTCTCAAAGAGCAAGAGAAGTTGACTCTTCCAGTGCTGATCGTAGCACCGACTTCACTGCTTGGAAACTGGAGAAACGAGGCGAAAAAATTCACGCCTGATCTGAGTTTGGAGATCCATCACGGACTCAAACGAAACAAGAAAATACATCTCGGTTTTCAGAGCGATATTGTCATCACGACCTACGCACTTTTAAGTCGTGATCTTGCTCTTTTTGAGAAGATGAACTTCAGCTATTTTATTCTCGATGAGGCGCAAAATATCAAGAACCAAAAATCCAAAGTCCACAGTGCCGCTAAAAAGATAAATGCGCGAAACTCGGTTGCACTGACAGGTACCCCGATGGAGAACCATCTAGGTGAATTGTGGGCGATCTTCGATGTGGTGATGCCGAACTTTTTAGGGGACTATAAGACTTTTAAGACCTTCTATCAGACACCGATAGAACAAGAACACTCACAAGAGCGTCAAGAGAGTCTGCGTGACAAACTGGCGCCGTTTATGCTGCGCCGTACCAAAGAGAAGGTGGCGACAGAACTGCCGCCTAAGACTATTATGACCCGTTCAGTCGCTTTCGAGGGCGACCAGGCGAAGCTCTATGAAGGTATCCGCATATCGATGGAGAAGAAGGTGCGCGAGGTCATTGCCGAGAAGGGTCTGGGTCGAAGCCACATCACGATCCTGGATGCTTTGTTAAAACTGCGTCAGGTCTGCTGTGATCCGCGTCTGGTACCGCTGGCAGAGGCACAGAAGGTCAAACACTCTGCCAAGCTTGAGATGTTGCTGGAACTGGTAGAGGAGCTTTTGGAAGAGGGCAGACGTATCCTCATCTTCTCGCAGTTCACCTCCATGCTCTCTATCATCGAAGAGCAGCTTATGCAGAGAGAGGTCTCTCTTACCAAATTGACAGGCAGCACCCAAAACCGAGAGAAGGTCATCGACAAGTTCACAAGCGGCGAAGCCTCGGTATTTCTCATCTCCCTAAAAGCCGGAGGCGTAGGTCTAAACCTCACCCAAGCCGACACCGTCATCCACTACGACCCATGGTGGAACCCTGCCGCCGAAGACCAAGCCACCGACAGAGCTTACCGCATAGGACAGGAGAAACCGGTCTTTGTCTACAAACTGATCATCGAAGATTCTGTCGAAGAGAAGATCTTGGCCTTGCAAGAGCAGAAAAAACAGCTGACATCAGGGCTTTACAGTGATGAAAAAGATGATGTCCCAATATTGAATGCTGAGAGTTTGTTGGAGTTGTTTAGTTAGCTTTAATACTTTTATTCACTATATTAGGTACATTTGAATTCTATATATAATAAAACATGTTAATATATATTTTTTAATAGGAGTTTAAATTGAAATCAATCTATTTGTTTTTGTTAATACCTTGTGCAATACTTTTTGCTTCAGAGAACTATCCGCAAATTTTTGAACAGCAGGGAACACCATTGTTTGAAGCGGTTCATAAATTTCAAAAATTAAAGCATATCCCTGTAATGGAAAAAGCTGTTGAACGTTATGTAGCAGAAGCAGGTGAAGCTTTACAATTTGGCAAAATAGCCGATGCTGCTGTAGAGAAGAAAGAAAAAGTAGCATACTTGAAAGTATTACGCTCTTTACAGAAAAATTACAATAAAACAATAAGCTTAGTAAAGAAACATCTTGTAGATGCAATGAAGCAAAACGATAAGGATATGTTTCTAACACTTGTTGAATCAGATCTTGATTTTGGCAATAGTCATTTGAATGAGAAGATGATTGTATTTTATCAGCAACACAGTAAAGTATTACATAGTGAAAGTATGGACAAACGAGTCCTGGATCAAAAAGCTGCTGATACTTCTGCTGCTGAGTTTGCAGGTGATGGAATGAGTCATGAAGACGAATGTAATATTGGCCCCTTACAACACAATCTAAAAAACATCATTAATAAACCTGCAACTTTTTATGCGATGGTATTAGTGTCTGGTAAAGATGATTGGTTACAAATTAATGATCAGTACTATTCTATTATTAAAGATACGCAATACACTATTGCATGTAAATATTACGAAGAGACTGGTATCGCCAGAACATATTTGTTCCCTCTAAAAAAACCATTTACTATAGAAGCCTACATTACACGATTAGAAGCGGAAAAATTTGCAGCAATGATTTTTATGAGACCTGACATCACAGCTAAATACCGTCAAGCTGCTTCGCTGAAAGATACTGATCTGTATCTCAAAAAGCTTACATATGTTATGCAAAGACACAGTAAATACATTATAGCAGGTCCTGAGATAAAGCCGTATGTAGAAAGTTCAGATGAACTTTTATCCGGACCATAATAATGGAAATATTGTGTAGAAATTTTCAGTTATTGAAGGCTTAAATAATGAAACATCTGTTTATTCTAATTTTTTTTACTACATCACTTTTTTCTTTTTATCTATCAGACCGCCTGCCAAAAGAGGCTGTCCAGTTAGTTGATTCATTTGACTGTTTTTCTAAAGATGACAAAACTGTAATGTACACTTATTTACTGGCACTGAAATATCGAATGGAACATGTTAATGACAGAGATGCTTTAGTTAAAAGTGATTTAGATTACTGGAGATTATGGCATTTAGTCAGTGATATTGAACATGACTGCTCTCTTTACTATAAATTCAGTTATATATTAGAGGAGACGATCACTTCTTCACCAGAGGATAAAACAACTCTAAAAAAACTACGGCGAGTTGAGGGCCGCATACGTACTGACGGTTCTTCTGAATCCTCCGCACGTATGAGTAAATACGATGCAGGTCTACGAAAAAAGCTATTACAGGACCCTCCAAAGTTTAAAGTGTCGGCTAAAAACCAATTACTGAATGATTATAATTTGACATCTATCAAACACTATCCAAAATTGAGTATTCCCCAAAATATTTATGACGCTATCAAAAAGCAAAATATTTCAGGTAAGAAAGAAGATATACTTTTTCGTTACGCTTTTTTGAAAGAAGAGATGTTAAGGAACTATGATCAACCAAAGAAGAGACATGAGATAAAGCAGGAGCTATTGTATATTCAAGAGTGTCAGAAATATCACAAGATCTATCTGAAAGGTGAGTTTTACCATAATTTTAAACGTAAACTTGCCAACAGAAGTTCTCAATATAGTAATTATTATCCAATTAAAAATGAGTTTTTACCTAAAGAGGTGGAAGCATATTGTGAACACAATATTACTAAAACAGAAGTAACCACTTTCTATCCTAAACAAGAAAAGAAAATACCCAAAGTAAAAAAAATCATTAAACTCGAAAACTTAAAAGCATTTTTAGAGCAATACAATGATGATGCAACTAAAAAGAAATATGCTGAACAATATTTTAATTTGATGAAAGAGCAATTGGAAAAGTCTTCAACACCAACACCCAGCTTAGAATCATTGAAATTAATAAGATTAAAAAACTGTTTAGTTGCAGGAGACGATAAAGAAGATTTTAAATTAATTATGTCTCGTGTCAAAGATTTTCGTTTGGAAGGTATAAAAGAAATATTTTATTCAAATATTTTCAATAGCCAAATGTGGTGGATGACGACAATAAGAATGAAGATAGATCAAGAGGGAGAAAGCGAAGAGTTAAAACATTTTTTTGATTGTAATCAGACATCAGTCACTACTAGACCTGCTGCCTTAATACAAACTAAGACATCAAACTCAAAAGACAAATCCCGTTTTTCCGCATCCAACATGAGAAATGCATCTTTCCAAAGAGATGAGATATTTAAATATTATGCGGGAACATTTGAAAATAAGCCTACTCCTGAAATGAATAATGAAAAGGCGATTAAAGCAGGTTTGCTTTCAAAGAAAATGCTTGACGCTTATGGGAAAATCAAAGTGCCTTTTGGGGATAAAATAGTTATCAAAGGGATGCCAAAAGGCGGTCTCAGCTTGACATATTATGGTATCCCAAAAGGTAAGTTGTGCTCTGATTTTATTATGTTTGGTAAAACAGGAAATGAAACTATATTTTATAATAGCAAGGCTTATGATGGGTTGGATTATATACTTCTCAATGGACATAAGATCAAAGTCAAGCATTATGTCAGAAAACATGTAGAAAGGCTCTGTTCAAAAGAGGACAATAATATAATTAGTTTTGTCAAAGAACAGACTATAACTAAAAAAGAGTACAAGGGTAGTAGAAAACTTGATAGTGCTTTTGGAAATGTAAAAAAAATAAATTATGAATATAGTCTGGATGATAAGATAAAAATGTACGTAAAAAAACTGCCGCGCAAATATAAACATAGTCACAACAAAATACTTTCTCCTAGTGGAAAATATTTAGCAATAGGATATCAGGGTAAAGAGATCTGTATTTGGGACGTAATAGAAAACCAATTCGTAAAAATAATAAAAATATCGTACAAAGAATTTGGTGGTCTTGACACGTTTTTATCAGACAATAAAACTATTATGTTGGTCGGTAAAAAAATACATTTTCTAGATACAGATACAAACAAAATAAGTGGTGAGATAGAGCCTAGATTTACGAAGTCCAAAAAATCATTTAGTAGGCCGCGCATTACCTCATGGATTGAGTCCCCTGATGGGAGTACACTCTATATTGCTGGCAATAAAAATACAATAGAGCGTTGGAATATAAAGAAAAGTAAGCTAGGTTCACGCGAGATTAGCTACATAGACCAAATTGAAGATAAGGAAGTAAAAGAAGTAGGGGTACTTGTTTTTGATCCAAGGGATAGAAATATATTAATTATAGGTTCTACATTTAATAAAATTAAATTTTTGGATATTAAACATAAAAAGGTAGTTAAGACATTAATTGCAGACAAGCAAATGAGTTGTAAAAATATCACGTTGAGTGATGACCATAAATATATTCTTGCTGTTGGATGGGGTGCATTTTTATGGCGCTTAGAAGATGGAGAACAGCTTGATATTATTTCGGGAAATAGAATATCAAAAGGTGTGTTTTTACCAAATTCATCTAACTTTGCTACTATTGGTGAAGAAGTCAGTGTTTGGGAAATTAAAAAATAGATATATTCGCACGTGTTAGATCTGACACCGTCATCCACTACGACCCATGGTGGAACCCCGCCGCCGAAGACCAAGCCACCGACAGAGCCTACCGCATAGGACAAGACAAACCTGTCTTTGTCTACAAACTGATCATCGAAGATTCTGTTGAAGAGAAGATACTTGCTTTGCAAGCACAGAAAAAGCAGTTGACTTTAGGGCTTTACAGTGATGAAAAAGATGATGTCTCAACATTAAATGCTGAGAGTTTGTTGGAACTGTTTAGCTAAACGCTGACAGAACACTTTGTATACTATTGCCTTACTCGCCAAAATAGTCATACAAAGTGTTCAGACATTGGCAATTTCCTTCTAAACTACACATCAATGTAAGAACTATTTTCATACTTTTTTAAAATTTAGGACAATCTTCTTTTAGCTTGATATATTTTGTTGAATAGTAATTTAAAAAATGTGTTCAACTATTATACTGATTAAGGGTAATGACTATAGAATGTGTACTAATGAATAGTTAGGTAAAGCATGAAAATCAAATATCTTTTCTTTGTACTTGTATTTATAATTGTCACTGGTGTTGGCTACGGCTATTTTTACATAGATAGAATATTTTCAATCTTCATAGGCACTGAAACACCTCCTTTGGCCAAAAAAGGCTTCAAAGGAAAATTGCTTCCAAGAACGGACGATGAATTTCGCCGTGGCGTTTTTTATTCAAAACTTTACCGGGATACCAACGGCTCAATAAACAATGAATACTTTGAAGATTTGTTGGAGCGTAAAAAATGGGATCAAAGGCATAGTCTAAGTAAAAAGAGCGATGATCAATTAAGGCAAGAAATCATGGATACAATGTTGCAATACAAGGACTATTATAAAATGAATGCAGTTGATGAAATAAACTTCGTTTTTCAGTCAAATAATTGTAGGTTCGACACTTATTATCAGAATAATCTTATCGTTAATACCGGTGGAGCAGGTTTAACAGAATATCCAAAAGACTATAAATATGAACGCTACACTATAGATATAAATGATCCAAGTCCCTTTAGAATCAAAATGGATGAAAGTACAGCAAATAATTACATCCAAAACGGAGCGTGTGTAGTAGCAACTCATTTCAAATTAAATAAGGACTTCAGTACAAATATTACCAAAGCAGTAGTCTTGGATATGGACACAAATGAATCAATATTTGTGTATACACCGCAAGATAATGAGACAGATTAAACCTAACAACTCAGTCGAGCCAATCAAAAACCCGCGAGCGGCTTTTTGATTGCTCATTTTAGCTGTTTCCCAAGGTCCTCGTTGGTAACCCATATATGAGATTATGTAAAGAGTCAGTCTGTGTTTAGTCGATTAAATACTTGTATGCATCCCAAACAAGGACGTTGGGGACGAGAAAAGTCAGGATAAAAAAGAAGAGCATCCTCTCCTTATTTGTAACGCCAGATAGCCATATCTTCATTAACAGCATTATCACTGATACCTGTTGTAACTAGGTTGCCTTTAGCGTCAATGACTACAGCGTATCCCATGTCATCACGATCGCCTCCTGAAGCATTATGGTCTGTAACATACCCGACACCGTTGAAAGTGGTGTCCAGGGTTCCGTCACTCCTGTAGCGCCAGATAGCCAAGTCGTAATCATTGCTGTTTTGACTTGTTCCTGCCACTACGATCTTGCCGTTAGCATCTATGGTTACAGAGTACCCAATATCAAAACCGGCACCTCCGGCAGCCCCGTTATGCATCACATATCCGACACCGTTAAACGTAGTGTCCAGACTTCCATTGCTGTCATAACGCCAGATAACCATGTCGTAGGTGTTAATAAGGTTTGTACTATAGCCGGCCACTATGATCTTTCCATCAGCATCTATGGCTATAGCGTATCCACCATCATTACTGGAGCCTCCGGAAGCATTATTGTCCGTGACGTAACCGACACCGTTAAAAGTACTGTCCAGACTTCCATTGCTGTCATAACGCCAGAGAGTCATAGCAAGATTGTTGATATTTTCGCTGGCTCCTGCTACAAGAACCTTACTGTCCGCATCAGTCGTTATGGCGTTTCCATAATCATGACCGGAACCTCCGGCAGCACCGCTATGTACCGCAAAACCGACACCGTTAAAAGTACTGTCCAGACTTCCACTGCTGTTATAGCGCCAGATGACCATGTCATATTTGCCACTGCTGTTTCTGCTAGACCCGGTTACCAGGATCTTACCGTTGGCATCAATGGTTACAGCCTTTCCATAATCATAAGTACCGCCTCCGGCAGCATCATGATGTGTTACGTATCCGATGCCATTAAAAGTTGTATCTATATCTCCATCACTGTTATAACGCCAGATGATCATGTCCAGCGTTGCACTGTACCCTGCTACTACGATCTTGCCGTCAGCGTCAAGCACCACAGAATTCCCGTTGTCGTTACCGCCGTTGTTTCCGGCACTGCTGTCATCCGTAACATAGCCGGTACCGTTAAAGGTAGTATCCGGGGTACCGTCACAGTTGTAGCGCCAAATGACCATGTCATCATACAAAAGAGTATCGGAAAAACTGCTTCCGGCCACTACGATCTTGCCGTCAGCATCGATGACCAGGCTTCGTCCCTCATCATCACCGGAACCTCCGGAGACATTGTCGTCTGTGACATACCCGACACCATTAAACGAGGGGTCCAGCTCTCCTATGGCACTGTTTGTGCCGCCTGCATCACTGCTGTCACTACTGCACGCTGTCATCACAACCACTGCCGAAACCGGTGCCAATATTGTCAATATATTCTTCATAATCTTCATCGGAACTCCTTGTACGTCATAAAAGAGAAACTCTCTCTTTTACCTATTATACAACTTAGTTCCAGAAGTTATTATAAGTGTATGACAAATATAAAAAAACATATTGGAGCTGATAGTTAATTTGAAAGAAATAATATTGTAACTTTTTGGCTAGAGCATGCGAGACTTGCTATAAAGGCAGAGGTGAACGTTATTGCTTTCTATTCTCTTCGAAGGGGATGGAAGACATATAATAATGTCTTACGCCGAACGGGCGTTTTCAAACATTCCGCGTGCTTGGTAGTTCTTTATCTTGACCAAGTGGGGGAAGAACTCTTTTTTGGTGCTGTCGCGCAGTATCTGTATCTTGCAGAACTCTAGTGCTTCATCGATGTCGAATCGTATGGCACTTTCATGCCCAAGTTCATTTTCATGTGTAACAGGGGTGTGGGCACTGATCCACTGACTTAATCGAACAGCAAGTTCTTGATTCATTATGGCCGCTATTTCATTTGACGATATAAACATAAGTTGTCCTCTATTTTTGAGGGTAGTTTATATAACTTGTATTGCGAGAGAGATACTGAAACATAACACTAGCGTTACGAAAGTGGGAGTAAAAGTTTTAGTAGTTTGAGTTTTGGGTGCGTTCCCATCAAAAACGATGGGAAGGAGTAGGGAAGCTTAGTAAGCGAGTGCTGAAAGCCTTAACTGCGTGTATTGATGAACGATGTTCTCCATTCTGATGCTTGAAAACACGGCAACGATGAAAGTGAGAACAAAGGCATAACTGTAGTCAAAGTTCAGTACATACGAGATAGATGAAAATGCAAACAACGGTATGGCTACAAAGAAGACACCCAGCAGAAGCTTGATGTTCAACTTAACGTTTTTCATAAAAGCCGAACAGCTGCCTTCTCTACAGACAAGAGGATCTTCCTCTAATGTGTTAAGCTCATTTGAGAGGTTGATCTGCAGACCTCTCTTCTTATACTTGTTTTCACTTTTTTCGACTATCGTCTTCAAACTGTTAAGTAAAAAACTGTCTGTTACGTTTAAAAATAGATTTTTCATAACATTCACCTTTATCCTCTTCGAAGTGTATCTTATATTATAGCATTTAATAAGTAAAAACACCATACATACAGGGTAATTAAGAGAGCCGCTCAGCGTTTAAACGGCGTTCGTACGATTTTCGTTATGCAGAACAAAATATTACAATTGGAGTCTCTGAGAATGTACCGTCTCGGTATTTTTTGAACATCGTTTTCGCTGCAACGCTGATCCATGAACTTGTCGGAGCGTTATATTTTGCAAATGTCAAAGGAAGCTTGATAAGCGGGGGACAGATCTCTCTTTCAGGGCTGTTTTATAACCTGTTTTTTACTACCTGGGCTGTTGCAGTATCTGCAGTACAAACCTGAGAAGTCAACGGCTCGATCAACTCAACGTGAAAAGATTGGCCTAACAGCAGTTTTTTTAATGCCAACTGGCGGGCATTTATAAACGCTACATCATCTGTGTGTTCGATTTCGGACAGGTTTGTGTTGTAGCCATCTGGTATAAAAATGTTGCCTATAGAGAGTTTTTTTACGCTGTTTGAGGGGCTGATCTTAATGCGGCCGCTAACGCTGGCTTCGTAGAAATGTATCATAAACCCGCTATGATAAGCAATTTTGGTTGTCCATGCAGCCTTCTTATCATTTAGATGATGGTCCTGACTGCTAACGGTGTTGTAGACCTTTCCGTTGATCAGCAGGGTCGTGTCTTCAATAATATGGCCTTTGCCGCATCGTATTGCTTTTTCTGTGATGCTTTCAGTCGTGTCGTGCAGACAGAGCTTTTCATCAAACCCACTTACCAGTGTGACTGTGTTGCCAAGTATAGATTTATAGTCTTTTATTCTTGCCGGATTGGTTATTTTTACAGTCATCAGCCTTCTTTCGAAAATTACCCATATTATAATGGAGTTTTTGAAAAAACCATAATATTGATGAATTTAATGTGAATTTTTACAGCAAATGATAGTTATTGAGTAGTATTTTGACATTATTGCTTCAGCAGTGGGTTTTTTTACGATGTTAAATTTCTGATATGAAGATAAAATAAAAGAGCCTCATGAAAAGAGAGCGTTTAAACTAGGTATAATTCCAAACATTATTCCAAACTCTATAAGGCTATTGCTATGTCAACATATATCTTCGGACACACTAATCCGGACTCTGACTCTATTGTCGGGGCTATCTCGCTTTCATACTTGAAAAACCAGCTTGGTGAAGAGTGTGTTCCTACACGTCAGGGCAAGATCTCTGCTGAGACAGAGTTCATCTTAAACAAGTTCGGCGGCGAGGTTCCTGAGCTTAAGACCTCGTATGCAGGCGAAGAGGTCTACATCATAGACTTCTCTGACTATGGTCAGGCACCCGATGACATTAAAGAAGCGACGATCCTGGGTATTGTAGACCACCATAAACTGGGCGACATCATCACGTCAACACCGTTGGAGTGCTGGATCAGACCGATAGGCTGTTCAAACACGGTGGTCTATGAGATGTACAAGTCATTTGATGTTGAGATCCCTAAGAACATTGCCGGGATGATGATGTGTGCGATCCTCAGCGATACGGTGATCTTTAAGTCACCGACCTGTACGAAGGTCGATACCAAAGCGGTCAAAGAGCTTGCCAAGATAGCGGGTGTCGAGGACTACAAAGCAGTGGGTATGGAGATGTTCATTGTCAAGTCGGCAGTTGAGGGTGCGACAGGCAGAGAGCTTAATACACGTGACTACAAGCCGTTTGACATGAACGGCAACAAGATCGGTGTAAACCAGCTTGAGATGATAGACATCAGCGCCCTTGACGACAAAAAAGAGATGATCTTCGAAGATATGCAGAAGATGAAAGAAGAGGAGGGGCTTCATACGATGATGGTTCTTCTGACAGACATTATGAAAGAGGGCTCTCAGATACTTGTTCTCAGTGACGATGCCAGTAAAATAGAGAGTGGACTTAATGTAAAACTGGAGAACAACGAAGCGTGGCTTGACGGTGTACTCAGCCGTAAAAAACAGATCATCCCTTTTATCCAACCGCAGTTTTAACCACCTTTTATCTCGGAGCTTCCGAGGTAACCTTCTTCTAAAAAGATCACAATAACGCAAAGGACACATATGTCAGAACAGACATTTATCAAAGGTAAAGACCGCGACTTAGAGTCCACAATAGAGACGATGCATGCCAAGCTGCAGGCCTGGGACATTCATGTCGAAGAGGCCTCTTGGTTGAACCCCGTCCCTTATGTCCACTCTCTGCATATCCGTGACAAAGAGTGCGCCCTCATGTTTACCAACGGCAAGGGTGCTGCTCAAAAGTCTTGTCTCGCCAGTGCCCTGGGTGAGTTCTTTGAGCGTATGAGCTGTAACTACTTTTTTGCCGACTACTATCTGGGCGAAGAGATCAGTAACGGGGACTTTGTCCATTACCCTAATGAGAAGTGGTTTATTGATGAAGATGAAGAAGATGAGATGCCGGAGGGTCTTTTAGACGACGATCTTTGGGAATTCTACGACCCCGAAGATGACCTTGAACCTGAAAACATCTTCGACTTTAACTCAGGTGCAGGTGAACGCGGCATCTGTGCGCTCCCGTTTACACGCCAAAGCGATGAAGAGACGATCTACTTTCCCGTTAACATCATCGGCAACCTCTATGTCAGCAACGGTATGTCTGCCGGAAACAGTGTCAACGAGGCGAGAGTACAGGCACTTTCAGAGATCTGCGAACGTTATGTAAAAAACAAGATCATTGCCGAGGGGATCAGCCTGCCGGAGATCCCGCAAGAGGTCATTGCCCGTTTCCCGCACATCGAAGAGTCGATAGAGCAGCTGAAAACGCACGGCTTTAACCTGCGCATATCAGATGCGTCAATGGGCGGTGTCTTCCCGGTCATCAGTGTCACCCTTATGAACCCTGCAGACGGTTCTGTTCTGGCCTCGTTCGGTGCGCACCCCTGTTTTGAGGTGGCATTGGAGAGAACTGTGACAGAACTGCTGCAAGGACGGGGGCTAGAGCAGGTCGATGACTTTACCGTTCCCTCTTTCAACAGAACAGAAGTGGCGGACAACCATAACCTCGTCGAACATTTCATCAACTCGACCGGACTCATCTCTTATGACTTTTTCAGAAAAGAGAAAGATTATGAGTTTGTAGACTGGAACCACGACTCCGACACCCACACTGAGTTTGACTACCTCTGCGAGATCATCCATGAGAGAGACCTGGAGATCTACATCGCGGACTATCAGCACCTTGATGTCTATACCTGCCGCATCATCGTACCGGGGATGTCGGAGATCTATCCGGTGGAAGACCTGATATGGAGCAACAACAACGAAGGTGCTCACTACAGAGAGTACCTGCTCTCTTTGGACACGCTTGGCGAAGAGGGGTGGGAGAGCGTCCTCGAAAACCTTGAAGACGAAGACCTGCAAGACGTTCAAAAAGTTGCGGAGTTCATCGGTGTTGCCGCCGACGCAGGTACCGGGTGGGCCTCTCTGCAGGTCGGTACACTTAAGGGAATGCTGGCACTGGCGCTCGAAGATTATGAGAAAGCACTTGAATGGAACAGCTGGTCTCTGCATATCGGTGAGCTGAGCCGGGAGGAGAAGCAGCACCATCAATGTGTCAATGCGCTCCTGAAGATCGTGTTGGACGATGAGAAGAGCTATGGTAGCTACAGAGAGAGTCTAGAGCTTCTCTACGGTGCGAAGATGCTTCAGACCTGTGTTGACCTTGTTCAGAGCAAAACACAGTTCTACGGCCTCCATTTCCCTGGTCTGAGTCTGGAAGGGTTCACGACACATCAGGCGCTTCTTGGTGGTTATAAAAAACTGCATAAAGCAAAACAAGAGAATTGGAGTTAAGATGAGCGATGAGCACAAAAACAACCCGCTTCACGGCATAACACTTAAGATGATACTGACTGACCTGGTTGAGCATTACGGCTGGAAAGAGTTGTCCAACTATGTCGAGATACGCTGTTTTTACAACGACCCCTCTATAAACTCAAGCCTGAAGTTCTTACGAAAGACACCCTGGGCAAGAAAGAAGGTCGAGGAGCTCTATATCGACATGCTCAAAGATAACGCCAAAAGATAAGCACTTTCGTGTTGTAACATGCAGACGTAAATGATACAATGCATTTTGAATTTACATTAGGAATCATCATTGATACATAAAGTCAAAAAATATGCCACGACCAACACCTTAGTCCTGCTGGGAATAGGGTTTGGTGTTCTCTTTGGGATCTACTTCCCCGAACTTGCGCTGCAGCAAAAAGTCATCGGTTCAGCCTTTATCGCTTTTTTAAAGATGCTGGTAGTGCCGCTTGTCTTTGCAAGCATCTACACGGCCATTTTGGGTCTGGGGTCGCTTCACCACCTTAAGACCATCGGCGGGCGTACCATAGGGTTTTACGTTCTGACAACAGCCTTGGCCGTCGTCTTGGCGATCGTTGCGATGAACATCTTTACGATCGGCGCACCGGTCAGCAGCGAGGGACTTGAGTTTGAAAAGGCTGCGACGATAGCACCGTTCTCTTTTCAGGCGATGATACTCAGTTTTATCCCGACGAATGTCTTTGGCTCACTGGCAAACGGTGCGATGATGCAGATCATTGTCTTTGCCATTCTTTTCGGTGTGGCGTCTCTCTATCTTAAAAAAGAGGAGCAGGACTCTATGAACCTCTTCTTTACAGCGGTGAGCAATGTCATGTTGAAGATGGCCGAGTGGGTTATCTTGATGACGCCGATCGGTGTGTTCAGTCTTATCTCTTATGTTATTGCAGAACAGGGCATCGATGTTATCTTGGATCTATGGTCATATATACTGCTTGTGGTAGGGGTTGTCCTCTTTCACGGCATCATCACACTGCCTGCAGTGTTGGCCTTTTTCGGCCGTGTTAACCCTTACCAATACCTCTCTGATGTCCGAGAAGCACCGATCATGGCCTTCTCTACAGCCTCATCTGCTGCGACGCTGCCGGTCTCCATGCGTGTTGTTGAAGAGATGGGTGAGGTCGATACGAAAACAGCCTCTTTTGTTCTGCCGCTTGGTGCAACGGTCTCTATGGACGGTACGGCTGCATACCTGACGGTTGCGGTGCTCTACATCGCCAACCTTGCCGGCGTAGACCTTAGTTTTGGCGACCAGGTCCTTTTGGGTGTGACCGTTGTGGCCTTGAGTGTCGGTGTTGCGGCACTGCCGAGTGCCTCGCTGGTGATGATGGTCGTCATCTTAAACCAGATAGGCCTGCCTGTTGAGTACATCGCACTGATCGTTGCAGTTGACCGCATCTTGGATATGTGCCGTACCTCGCTTAACGTCACCTCCGACCTGGTGGTGACCAAGATCGTCGACCAGTATGAAAAGAGACGTGTTTAAGCTGCATGCTGTCAATAGAGCTTCTTTATGAAAACAGTGCCTTTGTCCTTATAGACAAGCCTGCAGGCCTCAATTTTCACAGTGAAGAGGAGGCGGGGCTTGTCGTTCAGACAAAAGAGCTGCTGGAACTCGAAGAGCTTTACCCTGTTCACCGTCTGGACAAGATGACCTCGGGTCTGGTGCTTTTTGCCAAGACGAAAGAGGCGGCGCGTGAGTTTGGCAGGATGTTTGAAGCACGTGAGGTCGAGAAGTATTATCTGGCGCTCTCGCTGCGCAAGCCTAAGAAGAAGCAGGGGTGGATAAAAGGGGACATGCAGAGCGCGCGCCGCGGCAGCTGGATGTTTGCCAAGACCAATGATAACCCCGCTGTTACCCAGTTCCACTCAACAGCACTTCGAGAAGGCGAAAGAGGCTTTTTGGTCAAACCGCATACGGGAAAGACCCACCAGATCAGAGTCGCTCTTAAAAGCATCGGCTCGCCGATCGCCGGCGACATCCGTTATGCGCAGAGTGATGAGGCCAAAAAAGAGGAGAGAGGCTACCTGCATGCCTATGCGCTGCGTTTTACCTTTGAGAATGAAGAGTATGCTTTTGTTCAAGCGCCGAAAGAGGGTGCACGTTTTTTAAGTGGAGAGTTTCGCGAGACACTCTCTTCAGTCTGGGCAAAACCGTGGGAGCTTTTTAGATGAAAGAGATAGAGAATATCCTGCATGAAGGCGAAAGTGTCTTGGTCGATGCCAGTCTCTCAAAGACATTTTACAGT
The DNA here is from genome assembly GCA_039714575.1 of Campylobacterota bacterium. Lineage (GTDB taxonomy): Bacteria > Campylobacterota > Campylobacteria > Campylobacterales > Sulfurimonadaceae > Sulfonitrofixus. Next base: position 61,780 of record JBDLJE010000003.1, read on the forward strand.
AGTATTATCTCTCTCTATCTTCTTGGTATTATTCTGTTTATGATCGGGTATGAGTATGAGATCGGTATCATCGGTGTGGTGCTCATCTTGCGAACGGCCTACATTCACTACTACGAGGTCAAAGAGAAGGCCTCTTACCACTGTGTGTTGACACAAGAGCGCCTCATTATCCACAAAGGGTATAAAAAACGTGAGATCTTCCCCATCCCTCTTGAAGAGATCAGAACTATCTATGTCAAACCACTGAATGAACGTCTTAAAAATGTACTTGATGTGGGAACAATAGAGGTTCTTACAACCGATGGCGGCCGCTACGTCATCAGCCATATCAAAGAGCCGTATGTCTATCATAAAGCGATCATCGGGGATGTTGTGAGTGCTACGAGTTATGCGAGTAAGAAGAAAAAAAGAGGGAAAGGTAGAGGCTAGATAATATTCTATTAATCAAAAAAGAGCATGTTGATAAACCCAAAAATTCCGATCGACAAGAAGAAATAACCAGCAATTGGAAAATACTTTTCATAATATTTATAAAATGCTTCGCCACCACTTTGCTTATATGTCAATTCTGTTACTCTTTGATAATCATCTTTAAACAACCATTTATTAATTTTGTCAGATTTAATACCATATAAACCTAATGTTATAATACTAATAGTGGCAAATTTAGCAAATGTTTCTTTGATAGATTGTGGTTTAAGTTCTGCTCCTATCAAAAAATTGTATGCAATGTAAATAGCAAATAACAAAAGGGTTGGCCCAAATATAAATAGTCCTATCTTCAAATTCGCTTTATTATATAATTTTTTATCCTCTTTATTGTTTTGCAACTCTTTAATGAAATTTTCAGATTCTTCCACAGCTTTTTTATGTGATTCAGAATAAAATCGTCTTATAAATTTAAGAATAGGTTCTATTGCTAATGTTATTAAGAATAAGCCAATAAAATATGGATTCGTTATTAGCAAAATAAAATCTTCCCAACTGTTCATATCAAATACCTTTTAGATTGTATAACGTTTGTCGTGACCGATAGTTTTCCGGTAAACTATTGCGTTCCACGTATTTATTATATATTTTGATATAAAAACACTTCAATTAACTATTTATTATATTTGTCTAATTCAAACTGTTTCCATAGCGAATATAAATCCAGACCATTATTCATAGATTTTTTAGCCCAATAAGCACATTGCTTTAAATCTTTAGGTACACCTTGCCCTAAACAATATGCCTTAGCTAAATTATGCTGAGCTAAACCATCATCTAATTTAGCTGCCTTTTTGTACCATTCCACAGCTTTTTTCTCATTTTTTGATACTCCTATACCATGAGCATACATGTATCCAATATTTATTTGTGATGATGTGTTCCCTTGTTTAGCTGCCTTTTTATACCATTCAATTGCTTTCTTTGTATCTACCGGCATTCCTTCACCCTTAGCATACATGTAACCCAATAAATGTTGTATTGAAGAGTCGCCTTGCTTAGCTAAAGGTTTGATGTATTGTAATGCTTTTTTATAATTTGCTTGTTTATATAATTTAATGGCATGCTGAGGATCATTTGCGTTAAGATATGAAAAAAATGATATAGCTAACAGTAAAAATAATTTATTCAAGATATAGTTTCCTTTTTAATATATAACGTTCGACTTGAGAAATAGTTGCACTCTCAGGGTCAACTATTTCTCACCAAAGTTTTGTTAGTTAACTCAATAGGCTGCTCTGGCCATCCTTTTGTCATACCGTAGATAAATAATACTCCTACTGCAGTTCCAATTGGAAATCCAAATAGCATTAAAATTCCAATTATAATAGTAGTATATTTAGCCCATTCCTTTTGTAATAAAAGACCTTTAGCGGTTATATAAAATAAGATTGCTGTAATCAAGGCGGTAATTGCTGAGGGGATTGAGAGTATAGATAAAACTGTAAAAACAGCATCTTCAGTTTGTGCAAAACTACCATACAAAAACATACCAAGTAAAATTACAAAACCGATAATGTTAAGCCATGCTAAAAACTGTAGTATACCTATCGACCATGTGAATGACGTAAATTTCATTTGTTTCCTTTAACTAACTATTTATTCAACGAACATATTATCATTTTATATCTTCATATCAATATTAAACAACATAAAAAGTTAGTATTTATTTGCATATTTATTGCATTTTGTCATGGTTCTGAGAGTTTTTCTTATATTATCACTATAATAGATAGGGTTTTTTAACTCTTACCCCGTTGTGAACGGTTTATGAGATAGACCCCAAAGAGCGTCACCGCCCCTCCGATGACGATATGCAGCTCTACGCTCTCTCCCAAAAGAAAATAACTGGTGATCAAAGCAAAGATAGGCACCAAGAACATGTAGGAGCTGGCGTGGGCTGAGCCGAGTTTTCCTGAGGCTATGAAGTAGATGGTGGTTGCCACGGTCTGTCCAAAAACGGCTAAGTAGAGCAGAGCTGACCAGAAGGCCAACCCTTCGTCTGCTACCGCCATCACCTCATAGGGAAGGGCGATGAAAAAGAAGATGACAGTGGCGAATATGGCAATAAAGAAGCTGTAGTGCACGGGGTGGATAACGGCATGGGAGTGCTGAGAGATCAGCGTTAATGCCGCCCAGACCACGGCACAGAGTAAAAAGTAGAACTCTGCGCCGTTAAAGTCACCGACAAGCGTGGTCACTTTTAACATAATGAGACCGCCGATAAACCCGATGACAAGGCCTGCTATCTGCATCTTGGGCGGATGCTTTTTAAAGACCAGCGAGACCAGCATAAAGGTCAGCACGGGTGAAAGGGTGGTGATGATGACGCCGCCGCTTCCGGCAAAACCTTTCTGCACCCCCAAAAAAGCAAAGACCATGAACAAGACATTTAAGACAGCGCTTGGAAGGATGTATTTGAGGGCCTCTTTTTTAAGTGTGAGCGGTTTTTTCAGAAAAAAAAGTACGGGGATAAAGGCAAAGATCATTAGAAAAAAGCGCCAGAAAGAGACGACTTCCACAGGAAGAGAGTAGGTTAAAACCTTGAGTGCAGGCCAGCCGGCACCCCAAAACAGCATTGCAAAGACAAGAAGATAGGTAAAATGTTTTGACTGCATTGGGGTTCTTTGGGTCAGGCTATAAGTTTATGGCGCAAGTATAGCTTGTTTAGAGGTGAAACAGTTGTCTGTACTGTCTCTATTTATCGTCACTGTATGTGTACTCTTCCGAGACTGAAAACTCTTCACACGGCTTAATAATGCCGTACAGTGCCAACTCCCGGCCGCTAATATGGGCGATAGACTTTCCATGCTCATCTAAAAAGATAAATGTTTCGTGCGGGTGTTCGGACTTTTTGATGTATTTTGAATAGATGACATAAACGGCATCTTTCAACACCGGGAACTCCTCTTTTACCGTGTGACACTTGTCTGAGCTGGCGTCGATTTTTCTGATCTCAAGAAGGTCGGACTGAACAGATTCCTTTAACACCGGAAGCAGTTCAGGAAGAACTTCATGCAGATTTGAGTACTTTTCGATGTCATGCATAACATTCTCCTTGCTTTTTGTTTTATTATACTTCATAAATAATAAAATATATTCTAATAAAGAGAGTTAAGGAATTTATATTAGATTGATTTTTTATGTTACTAAGGAAAAGAGTCTATAATGTATTTAATTTATCCCTATTTGCAGAGCGTATATGAGACTTTTTTCAGTATTTTTAATTTTAGTCATTAGTCTCTATGGGAGTGAGCCTTTAACAGGGGCACAAAACCTAAAGGCCTATCTTCCATCGCTTAAAGACAAGAGTGTCGCCATGGTGGTCAACCAGTCGTCATTGGTCGGTGGCAAACATCTTGTCGACCTGCTTTTGCAAAAAGGTGTTAAGGTCAAGACCATCTTTGCGCCGGAACACGGGTTCAGGGGCAGGGCTGACGCCGGTGAGCACATAAAAGACGGCATTGACAAAAAGAGCGGCCTGCCGATCGTCTCTCTCTATGGTAAACATAAAAAACCGACACCGGGTGACCTTAAAGGCGTAGAGGTCATTGTCTTTGACATTCAGGATGTCGGGGTGCGATTTTACACCTACCTATCGACCTTGCACTATGTCATGGAAGCGGCGGCCGAGAACCATATTGCCGTCATCGTGCTTGACCGTCCCAACCCTAATGCAGACCGCATTGACGGCCCTATGCTGAAAAAAGCGTTCAGCTCTTTTGTAGGACTGCACCCGGTACCTGTTCTCTATGGCATGACCATCGGCGAGTACGCGCAGATGATCAATGGAGAGGGGTGGTTAAAGAACGGTGTCAAGGCTGACTTGCGTGTTGTTACGCTCCAGCATTATGCTCATGACACTTTCTACCATCTGCCTATAAAACCATCTCCAAACCTGCCTAACGATCTCTCTATTGCCCTCTACCCGTCATTAGCACTCTTTGAAGGTACTGTCATGAGTGCAGGGCGCGGCACGACAAAGCAGTTTCAACTCTATGGCGCACCTAAGTACAGTAAAAAGGGGTTCTCTTTTGTCCCTGTTCCCAGAGACGGTGCCAAGTACCCAAAACATAACGATAAAGTCTGTTACGGGGTCGATCTGAGCGCCATCTCCTTAGAGAGTGTCCGCAGTTCAAAAAAGATGGACTTGGGCTATCTGCTGGATGCTTACAAGCACTACAGTGAAAAAGAGAAGTTCTTTCTGAAAAACAGTTTTATTGACCGTTTAGCCGGGAGTGACGAGTTGCGAAAACAGATCATCGCCGGCAGAAGTGAAAAAGAGATCCGTGAGAGTTGGGAAGATGATCTGAAGCAATTCAGAAAGATACGTGCAAAATACCTTTTATATCCGTAATATTAAGATAGAATGACATGAATACAGAAGCAGGGGGTTAGATGGAGTCGAGTTTCACCACAGTAGACTGGATAGTCTTTGTCTCATATTTTGCCGTGCTTATCATCAGTTCTGTTCTTCTAAGCCGGACCAGGATAGAGAACTCCCGGGACTATTTTGTCGGCGGCAACGCCATGCCGATGTGGGCGGTGGCGATCTCTGTTTTGGCAACCACCCAGTCCGCGGCTACTTTTCTCGGCGGGCCCGAATATGCCTATAAACATGACCTTACCTTCTTGGGTTTTTACGTCTCCGCACTACTCGGCGTCATCTTTGTCGCAAAGGTCTTGATACCCCGTTTTTATGCCATTAATGCGGTTACGGTCTATGAGCTGCTGGAAGTGCGTTACGGTGAATCGGCTAAGAAAAATGCAGGGGTCATGTTTCTGGTCGGCCGTCTCTTTGCCAGCGGGGCACGACTTTACATCGGCGCCTTGGCCATCTCGATGATCTTGTTCATGGATATCGAAGCGCCGCATGTCGCCTTTGCCATCATTATACTGGTGCTTGGTGCCTTGGCATACACCTATTTCGGCGGGGTGAAGTCGGTTATCTACAGTGATGTTATTCAGGCAGTGACCTATATCGGTGCCGCCTTGGTCGTTCTTTTTTACCTCTACAGCACGTTGCAGGCTGACTTTGGTACCATCGTCAACACACTTGCCGCTGATGAGAAGTTCAGACTGTTTGACTTTACGTGGGACTTCTCATCGGCAAGCAACTTTAATGTCTGGGGTCTTATGACGGGCTGGTTTTTACTGAACATCGCTGCCTACGGACTTGACCAGGACATGACACAACGCGTGCTCTCATGCAGAGACAAAAAAGAGGGTGAACGCGCCATCATCACCTCGGTCTTGATGACCGTCCCCGTTGTGGTGATCTTTCTGTTCATCGGTCTGCTGCTCTACCTCTTTTACAACCATCCGGAACTTTCTGGTTTTGGCAACGGTGTAGAACAGAACTTTGCCGGTGAGAAGATCACTATCTTGATGTACTACATCTTGCACGAGATGCCGGAGGGGCTGCGTGGGCTGGTCACGGTCGGGGCGATCGCAGCGGCACTCTCCAGCACCAACTCCGTCCTTGGTGCGATGTCCTCTGTCGCTATTGAAGACCTTTATAAACCCTGGAAGCAGAAGCGAAGCAGTGTCGACGAGTACCATTTTGTCAAAGCGGCACGAGTGGGCGTTCTGGTGTTTGCCGTGTTGTTGGCAGCCATGGCAATGCTCAGTTACTACTGGCAGCGTTACAGTGAGGTCTCGCTGCTCAGCTTTGCCCTTGGTGTCATGGCCTTTGCCTACTCGGGACTGTTAGGCGTCTACTTCTCCGCCATCTTTACCAGACGCGGCAGTGAGAAGACAGTACTTTTCGCACTGGTCGGCGGCTTTATGACGGTGCTCTTTTTGCAGCCATATATCTTAGGGTCGTTCATCGACTACAAACTGGGTTTTGCATGGCAGATCGTTATAGGGACTATTGCGGCCTTCGGTATTGTTCAGATAGGGAATCAAAGTGAAAAGAGTGTTTAGTGCGGTTATACTGCATGCGGACTCTCTGTCGAAGAGGATGCAGAGTCATCGTAGTGAAGGTGAGCGTGCTCGCCGCAACGTAAAAAAGGAAGTGCAGATATGTCTGAATTATATATAGGTCTGATGTCGGGTACGAGTATGGACGGTGTAGACGTGGCACTCTGTGAGGTCACTGCCGGAAGTTGTACATTGATAGCTTCGCTCGATCATCAGTTTCCCGAGAAACTCAAAGCAGAGATCCTGTTAATGATCAACGGGACGACAACACTTCAACAGGTCGGTGAGATCAACTATCGATTGGGTGTGCTGTTCGCTGATGCGACAAATGCTTTGATACAACAAGAGAACATAGCTTCTGACAGCGTTACAGCTATAGGCTCGCACGGACAGACACTCTGGCATAGACCCAAGGGAGAACACCCCTTTTCAATGCAGTTGGGCGATGCCAATGTCATTGCAGCAGAGACGGGTATCGATGTGGTCAGTGACTTAAGAGGCAAAGACATCGCCCTAGGCGGTGAAGGCGCCCCTTTTGCGCCGGTGTTCCATCAGTCTCTGTTCCAAAGTTCCTCGAAGACGGTAGGCGTTTTAAATATCGGCGGTATGGCGAACCTGTCCGTGTTGGGTGATGAGCTTATAGGGTTCGACACGGGTCCGGGCAATGTGTTAATGGACCTGTGGGTACTTAGACAAAAAGATTTCGGATTTGACAGAGACGGGCAGTGGGCAAAAGAGGGGAAGGTGGACAAACCTCTTTTGCAAGAGCTTTTGAGTGATGCATACTTTAAAAAAGCAGCACCCAAAAGTACCGGCAGAGAACTCTTTAACCTGCAGTGGTTGGGTAAGGTGCTGCGCAGTCATCGTATCGTCTCAGCCGAGAACGTGCAGGCAACCTTGTTGGCGTTCACTGTGCAGTCTATAGCCATGGAAGTTAAAAAATATGGCGTTGAACAGCTGCTGGTCTGCGGCGGCGGTGTAAAAAATTGCTTTTTGATGGAGTGCCTGGCTCAAAACCTTGAAGGGGTGGAGGTCTCCAGTACAGATGAACATGGCGTCAGCAGTGAACATATGGAGGCGATGCTCTTTGCCTGGCTTGCGTATAAGCGTATGCACCGTGAAAAGGTAGAGTTGAAAAGTGTTACCGGTGCAAGATCCAATGGTGTTTTAGGGGGAGTCTATGCAAAAGATTAAGGCGTGGCTGGAGAGAACGGACTATAAAGATTTTGATATTGACGTGGCCTCGGCCGATGCAAGTTTTCGCCAATATTTCCGCCTGAGTGAAGCAGGCGAGAGTTACATCTTGATGGACTCTTCACAGGAGAAAGAGTCTTTAGACCCGTTTATCGATGTCACAAAGCGTCTTTTGGCTGTTGATGTCCGAGCACCGAAGATCCTGGCAGAAAACCTTGATGAGGGCTTTTTAGTTCTGGACGACTTTGGCAACACAAACTACCTCGATGTACTGAACGACCAGAACTTCAAGATCCTCTATACCAAAGCGATGGATGAGATACTCAAGATGCAAAAGGGTGACGTAGAGGGCCTGCCTCTGTACGATAAAGCCTTTTTACATCTTGAGATGGACCTGATGAAGACGTGGTTTTTAGAGCAGTATGTCAAACTGCCTCTAAGCGGTGAAGACGAGAAGACTCTTGAAGATGCGCTTGACGTTATCAGTGAAGTCGTACTCACTCAGCCGCAAGATGTCTTTGTTCATCGCGACTACCACTCACGCAACATCATGCTGACGCCTGAAGATGAGATCGGGGTCATAGACTATCAAGACGCCATGAACGGGGCCATCACCTACGACCTGGTCTCACTGCTTAAAGATCTCTATATCGAGTACCCAAAAGATGAAGTCACAGCCTTGGCCCTGCAGTTTAGGGACATGCTCGGTTTAGAGGCAGATGATGCGACTTTTATAAAGTGGTTCGACTTTATGGGACTGCAGCGCCACATTAAAGTCTTGGGGATCTTTGCACGCCTCTACCTGCGTGACGGTAAAGACGGTTACCTCAATGACCTGCCGTTGACGCTTAAGTACACCATCGAGACCGCCGAAAAGTATGATGAGACAAAAGCACTGGCCGACCTGCTTAAAAAGGCAGTCCTGCCGTGAAAGCGATGATCCTTGCAGCAGGTCTCGGTGAACGTATGCGTCCGTTGACGGACCATACGCCCAAACCGCTGCTGGAGGTGGCCGGCAAGCCTCTTATCGTCTACCACATCGAAAAACTTGCTGCAGCCGGCTTTGAAGAGATCATTATCAACATTGCCCATCTGGGCCATATGATCCCCGAAGCACTGGGTGACGGTTCCAAGTGGGGGATTAAGATCGTCTATTCCGATGAACAGGAAGAGGGGGCGTTAGAGAGTGCCGGCGGTATCGTAAAAGCCTTGCCTTTATTGGGTAGTGAACCTTTTCTGGTCGTCAATGGTGACGTCTGGTGCGATCATGAATTCAATGCCGTCTTTGATCTTAAAGACGATCTGGCACATCTAATTTTAGTCAGTAATCCGGACCATAATAAAAAAGGTGATTTTGCGCTTAACAACGGGCGCCTGTTGAATGAGGGTGATCACCAGCTTACCTTTTCCGGCATCGGTTATTACTCACCTGTACTTTTTGAAAAACTTCCTTACGGCAAGAGCGCTTTGGCACCGCTGTTGCGCAAAGCGATAGATGATGAGAGGGTAAGCGGCACTCTTCATAACGGAGAGTGGCGGGACATCGGCACGCCGGAACGTTTAGATGCCATCAACTTTCATATAGTGAGCGATACCTGATCAAACTTTCTGCTGCATCTGCAGCATGATGGTCTTGAGTTCGGCGATCTCTCGCTGCAGCTGCAGGGTTGTCACCTCTTTTTGTTCATCTTCGTTCTCAGCCTCTTTTTCACTCTCTTTAAGGGTAAAGATGGCATCAACGATAATCCCTATGAGCAGGTTGACCATGACAAAGGTGACCAGCAGTATGAAAATAATAAAGAAGATCCATGCGTAAGGGAAAACCTCCATTACCGGACGTGCTATTCCCATTGACCAGCTCTCAAGCGTCATCACTTGAAAGAGCGTATACATCGATGCGCCCAGTGTTCCGAACCACTCCGGGAAATGTTCGCCGAAGAGGGTTGTAGACATAATCGAGAAGACGTAAAAAAAGACCATCAGTACCATCGAGATCGACAATATGCCGGGAACAACACTTACCAAAGCACCGATGATGGTGCGCATCTGCGGGATGATCGTCAGCAGTCTGAAGAGTCTCAACACACGAAGAACACGCAAGATAGAGAACTCTTCGCTTACCGGTACTAAAGAGATCGCCACGACAAAGAAGTCAAAAAGACTCCAAGGGTCTTTAAAGAACTCCAGACGGTAGGCATAGATGCGCAAGGCGATCTCCACCGTGAAAACTGCAATGACCATCATGTCGATTGTGTCAAGTATAGAGCCGTACTCGGCCATGATCGGCTTTGATGTGGCCAGTCCGAGCGTGATACCGTTAAAGATGATGAGACCGGTGATAAAATACCGGAACAGTCTGGTTTCGACCAGGGTTGTGATAATAGAGCGCATAGTTTCCTCACAGCGGCAGTGTAGCACCACCTCGATTTAGTTGCGCGATTTTAGTAGGAAAAGTTATATGCAGGGTAAACAACAAGCAGATATCAATACGAATTTGAATATGCTGATATTAACAACAGAAAAAGAGGCTTATCATGGTAAATGTGGATGATAGGTTAGTATTAATATCTTATACTTGTCTAGATGTTTTGAATACTTAAAAGTGTGACCAAAGGAGAGCATGTGAAATTGCTTAACTATATATTTTTATCCATAGTTCTGTCAACCGGCCTGACAGCCAACGAACATATAGAAGAGTCTATCGTCAAGATCTTCACCGTCTCCAAGATACCCAACTACAGAACGCCATGGAACAGCAGCATTAAACGCTCTCATGCCTCCGGTGCTATTATCAGCGGCAACAAGATCCTGACCAATGCACACGTTGTGGCAAATGAGACCTTTATAGAGGTCAAAAGATACGGCGACACCAAACGTTATGAAGCGAAAGTCGAGTTTATCTCACATCAGGCGGACCTGGCACTTTTGAGCGTCGATGATGCCGGCTTTTTTGAGGGTGTCAAAAGTTTGCAGCTTGACGGCTTGCCGACCATACAGCAGAAGGTCACCGTATACGGTTTTCCCCGAGGCGGTACCAGTCTTAGTGTCAGCACAGGGGTCGTCTCAAGAATAGAACATAACCGCTATGCTCACTCTAAAGAGATCTTTATGTCCATACAGATAGACGCGGCCATTAACCCCGGCAGCAGCGGCGGTCCGGCTGTCAGTGACGGCAAAATCGTAGGTGTTGTCATGCAGCAGATAGCAAAGGCGCAGAACATCGGGTATCTGGTACCTGTTGAAGTCATAAAACACTTTTTAGACGATGTTAAAGACAGACGCTATGACGGCTTTCCTCATCTGGGCATTACGACTGAGATGATGGAGAGCAAGGCGTTACGCAATGTGCACAAGATGGACAAAAAGACCAGCGGTGTTCTGGTCATAGACATGTCTGAACGCTCGCCTGCATTCGGCAAGTTAAAAAAAGGCGATGTCCTTTTGAGCATCGACGGCAACAAGATAGAAAATGACGGTACAGTTGAGTTCAGGCATCACCAATTCACCTCTTATAAATACTACTTTGACAAAAAGCAGGTGGGTGACACTATTGTGCTGGGTCTGCTGCGAGACGGAAAAAAGAGTGAGATCAAAGTCGTGTTGGATAATGTCGCTGATGACCATCTTTTGGTGAACACCGTGGCTTATGATGTGGAACCGAAGTACTTTATTTATGGCGGGTATGTCTTTAGTCCATTGAGCCGGAATCTTTTGATGAAGTCGAGTGCAACGCTGTTGAACCTGAGAGAGTTGGCCAGAAAATGGGCTACGGATGAGAGAGAAGAGGTTGTTATACTGTTGAAAGTCTTAGCGTCCGACATCAACAGGGGTGATCACACTTTTTCACTCTGGACGGTCGACAAGATCAACTCTGTAAAATATAAAGATTTTAAAGAGTTTTTAGAGATCATCAAAAGCTTCGAGGGTGATTACCTGATCCTGGAAGACAAAGAGGGTGTGAAGATAGCTATTGACAGGAGAGAGGCTCAGGAGGTTGAAGAGGAGATCTTAAAAAGATACAGCATCAAACAGTCTCAAAGACTTTAAGTGTTGATTATTGAATGATCTCTTCTATGTCTTGTGCGAGCATGACGCCTTCGCTGCGATAGATCATCTCGTTCTCACTTTTATAGATGACCATGGTCGGCAGCTGGTAGACGTCGTACCGGTTTGTCAGGTCGGGGGACTCGTCTGTGTCTATCATTAGAACAGAGACGTTTTCGTTGTCGTCATCGACATCTTCGAGTTCGCACTCTAGTGCATGGCAGGGTTCACACCACTCAGAACCGAATTTTAAGATCACTATCTTCTCTTTACTGAACTCTTCCGCCAATACAGCAGAGAAATCTGTTTCGTTTACTTCGATAAAGGCCATTATTTTACTTCCTTGTTCTGTTCTTTCAGCCCGAGCTTTGTCAGGCACTGTGTGAGTTTAAGCGGGTTGGAGACTTTAACATCGATGAGTTCGTCCATCTCTGCACTGAGTGATATAAACGTTTCATTCTCCAGGTGTGCGTTAAACCTCTTTTCACTTTTCCAGATCTCTATAATAAAAAAGATCGTCCGGTCTTCGTCGAGTTGGTACAGCTCATACTTTTGACACCCTTTTTCAAGAAGAGCCGCCTCTACTAGAGCATTAAGCAAGGGTTTCAGGGTCTTTTCTTTTCCCTCTACAGCCTCAATGATCACTCGGTTTGCTACAGTCATGGTCTATCTTTTTTAGTCAGTATAGCAAAAACAATAAATTAATATAATGACCTTCATCATAAAATATACACTTTTTTTACGTCAGAATATCTGCTAAAATTCGGCAATAGGCAGGTTTGGACGCATATGAAAAAGATCAAAGTTTTTATCAACGGTTTCGGACGTATAGGCAGAGGTGCCTTGCGTGCCATGCTCGATGATGATGTCTTTGATGTTGTCGGTATTAACGACATCTTCTCTTTTTCACAGTTTCAATACCTCTTACAGTATGACTCTCTTTATAAAGAGCTGCCTTACAAGGTCACA